>DASSFK010000070.1:0-5875 GCA_035694565.1 Sphingomicrobium sp. | reverse complement strand
TGCTCGGCCACCGAGTTTAGGGCCAATGCGAAAATGATGGACCACATCACCGAAAGCGCGAAACCGCAGAGCGGGAAAGCGATCAGTGCAACCGGCGCTGGGCCCAGCAGCGCGGCCAGCACACACACTACCGCGCCCGCGCCAAATGCGCGCAGAATAAACTGAGAATCGAGCAAGCGGAGCAGCACCAGACCCAACATGCAGCCGATCACCATTAATCCCCAGAACAGGCTTACTTCATAAGCCCCGGTCGTTTCGGCTGGGATGCCGTGGTAGACCAACAGGAACTGGCCCATCCAATTGGCAAGCCCTTGTTCAGTGCCGACGTAGGCCACAATCCCGAGGAAAAAGAGCAGCACATGTTTGTTGCGGAGCAATTCCAGATAGGTGCCGACCGACCCTACCCGCTCATCCTGTGCAAGCTCAGCCTTGGGCAGCCGCATTTTCGCTGTCAGCGCGACGAAGCACGCGAAGATCAAACCGGAGCCCGCGTAAAATGGCACCCAGGGCGGACCGTATGCGGCAAACTTCTGCCCGTTGGTCTGCAGCAGGCTCAGCGCGAAAGGGCTCAGGAACGAGGCCGCGCCGAAAACGAGCTGGCCCAGCACCGCATAGAAGGCGAAATGCTCTTCACCGACCGTCGACCGCGTGAGCGGATTGATGACCACCTGCAACATCGCCATGCCAAGCCCGATGACGAATAGGCCGGCTACGACCGCGAGGTAGGACGCGGAGCTGGCGATCAGCAGGCACCCCAGGGCGTTGAGGCTGAACGCCCCGAGCATCGTCAGGCTCTGTCCGCGTCGTTCCAGTAAAAAACCTGCAGGAATGGAAATAATGCCGTACGCCAGGAAGAAGGAGAACGGCAGGAAGCCCGCCAAGGCATAATTGAGCTTATACCATTTGATGATGATCGGAATGAGCGGACCAATGATGTTGGTAACGAAAGAAATCAGAAACCAGATGGCCATGATGTAAATGATGGTTCTGAGCTTCGCTTGACTCATAAATGACTTCTCTCATGACCTTCAGCCAAAAGCCTGTTTGAATGCGTTGTTTTCGCGCTAAATCGACGGCGTCATGACCACTAACATGTACCGTGAGGCCGCCGAAGCCCCGGATTGCGTCGAGAACCAATTGCAGCGCAACGCGGCTACGCTTGCGCGCCTTGCTGACCGACTGCGGACGCGGCCTCCTGCTGCAATGGTGACGATCGGACGAGGCAGTTCCGATCATGCTGCGACCTATGCCCGCTACCTGGTGGAAACCCGGCTGGGCGTTTTGACGTCCTCGCTCTCCCCCTCGATCTTCTCGGTTTTCAAAGCGCCGCTTTCGCTCCGCGACATGCTCTGCCTGGTGATATCGCAGTCGGGTCGAAGCCCGGACCTGCTCGCGGCCGCCGGCGCTGCTCGCGAATCCGGAGCCATCGTGGTTGCCTTGGTCAACGATCCAGACTCACCGCTGGCAGAGATCGCGTCGATCGTGCTTCCGCAGGGCGCCGGCCCGGAGAAGAGCGCCGCGGCGACCAAGAGCTTCATCACCTCGCTTTCGGCGATCGCTCAATTGGTGTCTTTGTGGTCGGGCGATGAAGCGATGCAGGCGGCGCTGCCGCAACTCCCTTCGGCATTGGCAAAGGCCTGGGACGAAGACTGGTCACCCTGCCGCGACATGCTCCAGAACGCTGATCATCTCTATACGGTCGGGCGTGGGCTGCACTTGGGGATTGCGCAGGAGGCCGCGCACAAGCTGAAGGAAACCTGCATGATCCATGCTGAGGCCTTTAGCAGTGCCGAAGTACTGCACGGGCCAAACGAGCTCGTCGGGAAGGATTTTCCGGTGCTTCTCTTCCGCTCCGAGGATGCCGGTGATGCGAGCGTGAAGGACGCGGCGCGACGGCTCGCTGCGCAGGGAGCGCCGGTAATGATGGCGGGTGGAAGCGATCCGGGCACCTTGCCCGTTCCGCGGGCGCCGAACCCGGCGCTCGCTCCCATCCTGCAGATCCAGGCCTTTTACCGCATGGCCGATGCGCTGGCTTACGACCGAGGCTTCAATCCCGACCAGCCGCGTCACGTGCAAAAAGTAACGCATACGGTCTGAATGGTCACCGAGCTCGTCGCGGCTGACATTGGCGGCACCCATGCCCGCTTCGCCCTTGCGCGAATTGAGCACGGCCGGGTGCTTCAATTGGGCAAAGTGCTCACGCTCGAGACCGCCGGTCATGCCGGCTTGCCCGAGGCATGGCAGGCCTTCGCCCGTCATCTGGGCCGCCCCCTTCCGAGCGCCGCCGCGCTGGCCTTTGCCTATCCGGTGGAGAACGATCTCCCCCAGCTGACCAACATGCCCTGGACAATCGATCGGCGGACGATCCCCGAGGCGCTGGGGATCGCGCGACATCTGATTCTCAATGACTTTGCCGCGATCGGCCATGCGGTCGCGTCGCTTGACCCATCGCATTTCCAGCACATCGCAGGGCCGGACGTTGCGCTCCCGACAAGCGGAGTGATCAGCATTGTCGGTCCAGGAACCGGCCTCGGGGTAGGCTTGGTGATCCGCGGAGACGGACAATATCAGGTAATCGCCAGCGAGGGCGGGAACATGGATTTCTCGCCCCACGACGATCTGGACGATCGCCTGGTGGCGGCGCTGCGCGTACAATATGGCCATGTCTCGGCGGAGCGCCTTGTGTCGGGCCCGGGCCTGCGAAACATATATTCAGTGATCGCGGAGGCGGAGGCGCCCTACGCCGACGATCGCCACCTTTGGCAGAAGGCACTCGAGGGCAGCGATCAGACCGCGGCGGTCGCGCTCGATCGCTTTTGCCTTTGCTTGGGCTCGTTCGCGGGGAACATTGCGCTGGCGCATGGGGCCAAGGCACTGGTCCTGGCCGGAGGGCTGGGACTTCGGCTACGCGAGCATTTGCCGGCTTCGGGCTTTGCCGAACGGCTTGCCGCCAAGGGCGATTACAGGTCGATCCTCGAGCAACTGCCGATCAAGCTGCTCGTCCATCCCGAGCCTGGCTTATTTGGAGCCGCCGCAGCTTTCGCGGCCGAGTTTGCCGGTCCGCCATCTGGGTGATCAGCGCAAAATGAGATGTCTCTGGTCGCGGACGAACGCCCTTGCGCTCTCGGGCCGTTGCAAAGTCTCGCCCTAAAATACGCGACCAAAAGGCAATTGGGTCAGGGAATCTCACCGGCCGCTTTGAAATAGTCGTCGAGCGCCGTCCTGGCCCTGTCTGTCAGCGCCACCGCCATCGTGTCCGGATCACGGATCTCTTCTTCCGCGGTCAGCACCAGTCCTTCCTTCACCAGGAATTTCAGCCAGCGCATTGTCGATGATGGGGATAAACCAACGACCGTGCCGAGCTCGGAAGCCGAGACAATGGGATGCGTCGGCGAGATATACAGAGAGAGCAACAGATCGAATGCCGGCTCTCCAAACATTGCCGGATTCAGGAATATCTTTCGCAGGTCCCGGCGATCGATCGTCGCTTGGGCCCTTTGCAGCAATATCTTCCGCGTGGACTCAAGGCCCGGTCGGCCGACCGGTCGCGAGGATCCAGGTGAGCAGCTACGCCAGGGCCGTGATTCATTCTCGTTCGCCGGAGGGGCGTCAAATGGTTGCTCCACCGCAAAATGCATCACGTAGTGCCTCATGCTCTGCGACACTCGTTCCGCAGTCGCGGCTGCATCGTCGAGATCGAAATTCAACCCGACGAAACGCTTCGGATTGTCGGCGGTCGTTCGACCGACGCCGAGTACCTGGCAGATGGATCCGTCGGGCCGAATGGTTCTGAACCGCGCTGCATAAATCTCCTGGCAGCGTTGCGCCGCTTCGAGTTCACCCTCGATGACAGGCATATCATCGGGATGGATCCTGGGTTGCCAGTCATACCCTGCCAGCCTCTTCGGCGAGCCAGAGGCTAGTCCGAACATCCGCTGACTACGCGGACAGAGCAAGACTTCGCGGGTCTCAAGGTCGAGATCCCAGTATCCGGCAAACACTCGGGTAGGCATTTCATTCTCAACCTGCGAGCGTCACTAACGCAGTTGCTCGACCTCTTTGGACATAACCAAGTCCGGGGCGATTCGACCGAGCCGATGCTAGCGTCAGTTCGGCTTCCTGTCAGCGGCGGGGTCTGGTTCGCGCAGAAGGATCGCAGAAATGGCGATACCGGATCAGCGCTTTCTCAGCAGCTGAACCGCCTGAGGTGATCGATTTCCCAAATTTCAGTCATGTCCCGTGAGCGCTTTTTCGGACAAGGATTTCGACGGCGCGCCAACTTGCCGGTCAGACCAGCTTCAGCTTCCTGGCGACGAACAGAGGCGCGACGACCGAGAGCGCGATCCCGGCCAGCGAGCAGAAGCCCAGCCAGATGGCCATTGCCGTCCCGCCGGCTTCGTACATCGCGTAAAGCACCGGACCGGCGAGGATGAGACCGCGCACTTCATTTGCCACAAGTGCGGCGAGTCCTGCTTTCACGAGCAGTCGAACAATCTTGGGCGGTTCAATACGCATGCGCAGTAGATCGCACGCGGATGGTTAGAAAACCGTTGACTGCCCGTTCACACCCTTTGCGAGATTACGCACGTCAGGCCATTGGGCTCGAACTTCAGGTCCGCGCCCATCGCTGTCCGCCGAAGCAGACGAGTCCCGAACCCGGTCGATTTCGGCTCCGAAACCGGCGGTCCGTCACGCTCCTGCCACTCGAGGCGGAGCTTGCCCTCGACCAGTTGCCAGTGGATCGAGACGCGTCCTGCCGGCGTACTAAGCGCTCCATATTTGACTGCGTTGGTCCCGAGCTCGTGGAGGGCGAGCGCGAGTGAAATGACCAGCTGATCGGGAATGGTCGCCGCGGGACCGTCCATCTCGAACCGTCCAGCTCGATCGTGGAACGGCATGATCGCCATCTCGACCAGCTCGCGGACGTCGGCATGGGGCTGACGGACATGCTCGTTGAGAAGGTTATGCGCGCGGGCAAGAGTCGAAAGACGGCCATCAAACTTAGGCAGATCCGGGTTGCCCTTCTCGAACGTCTGGTTGGCCATCGCCTGCACGATCGCCATCGCGTTCTTCAGCCTGTGCGACATCTCCCGCGCAAAGAGGGCCTGATGCTCGGCCTCCTTCATGGCCAGCGCCAGGGCAGCCGCCTGCCGATTGCGCTCGCTAAGCCGGTACATCTGCGACGTGAGCAGGATGATGAGGATCACCGCGAGATAGCCGAGAAGAGCGTAGACGCCGGTCCCGAGCAGCGTCCATGTGCGCGGCGTCAGGATGAGATACCAGCTAAGGGCGCCGCCGACGATCGCCGCAGTGATCCCGGCAAGCAGGCCGGTGGCGACGGTCACCACGCAGACTGCGATGACCACGGTGAAGAAGGGCATCACTCCCGCGGGGACGTCGAACGCCAGTCGAAGCGCCACGGCGGCAACTGCCGCCCCGCACCCAATCAACAGGTCGCGGACCTGGACGCCGAATCTGGGCAAGGTGAAAGCGGCTGACCCGGGTCGATCGTCCCCAGCGAAGCTCGGCGGCTCCAATTGGCCAGGATCCGGCTTAACGGGTTCTCGCGTCAGCGTTTCCACGATGATTGGACGTTGCAGCAACGCCGCCGGGCTTGCAACGGAGGCCAGTCCAATCGCGGATAGTGCGTAGGGGATTGTTCCGATACGAGGGCCGACGAGGCGGGATTACTCCGAACTGTCTAAGTGGGGACGGCCGTGGACGAAGTGGCTCAGCAACAGCAGGTGAGCGCAGGCGCCAGTCCCCTGGTGATGCCAATGTCGACGAGAAGCTGGCTCGATTGGCTTCCCGGTATCCAGACCCTCCGCAGTTACGAATTGAGCTGGCTCCGCAACGACCTCGTCGCCGGAATCGT
>DASSFK010000069.1:0-2322 GCA_035694565.1 Sphingomicrobium sp. | reverse complement strand
TCAGGTGCTGATCTGAAGCCACCGCAAGCTGCTGCGGTCAAAAGCCGTGGTGGTGAGCGTTGCGGAAACGCCGGAACGAGATTCCGGCAGGCACGGTCGAGAGAGGCGAGCGCAAGCGAACCGCTGCAGAAGTGTCGAAAGGCGATTAGACGATGTCAGAACCGGGGGGTGACCCTTCCTCCGGGATCAGCTCGGGGGATGCCTGAGACTGCCCGAGCGACATCCGGCATGTAGGCGGCGCGAAGCTCGACCAGGCTGTCGTATGGAACGTGAGAACCTGTGCTCCGTCGCGCCGACGGCGCGAAGGGAGAAGCCGCAAGCGGCTCCAACCGCGAGGGCGAGAGTACCGATGCGGAGCGCAGGGGCGGAGCAGCCCGTAGTGGCGTGGAAGGCCCTGTAATGGGGCCGGAGCGAAGGGGCTGCGTTGTTCGGCCTTGGCCATTGGCCAACTGGAAACGGGAGGAGCCGGTGGACGAGGCAAAGCCGTTCAAGATCCCGAAGCGGGAAGTCTGGGAAGCCTTTAAACGTGTGAAGGCCAACCAAGGAGCGGCTGGCGTGGATGGACAGTCGATTGCGGAGTTCGAGGCCAACCTTTCGGGCAACCTCTACAAGCTGTGGAATCGGCTGTCGTCAGGGAGCTACCTTCCTCCGCCGGTGCGGCGGGTCGAGATTCCAAAAGCAAGTGGCGGGACGCGGCCGTTGGGTATTCCGACGGTTGCTGACCGCATCGCTCAGGAGGTCGCCCGACGCTACCTGGAGCCCGTTCTGGAGCCGGTATTCCATGCCGACTCTTACGGCTACCGGCCCGGCAAATCGGCGGTCGACGCCGTGTATCAAGCTCGTCAGCGCTGCTGGCGCTACGACTGGGTACTCGATCTCGACATCAAAGGCTTCTTCGACAGCATCGATTGGGAGCTTCTGCTCAAGGCAGTTCGCCATCATACGGACTGCCCGTGGGTGCTGCTCTACATCGAGCGCTGGCTGAAGGCGCCCATGCAGATGGAGGACGGCAGCATCGTGCCGCGTATGGCAGGGACGCCGCAGGGAGGGGTTATCAGCCCGCTCCTGGCGAATTTGTTCCTGCACTATGCGTTCGACAGGTGGGTGGTGAGAACCTTTCCTCATATCCCGTTTGAACGGTACGCGGACGATGCCATTTGTCACTGCAAGAGCGCCGACGAGGCGCGGGCACTCTGGGGTGCGATTGCGGACCGCTTCGCGGCCTGCAAGCTGGTGCTGCATCCGCAGAAAACGAAAATCGTCTACTGCAAGGATGTGAACCGGCGGTGCAACTTCCCCGACATCCACTTTGACTTTCTCGGCTTTAAGTTTCGAGCCCGAAAGATCATGTGGGTGAAACCGGACAGGCGCATCTTCGCGCACAGCTTCCAGCCCGCGGCTAGTCCGAAGGCGTTGACGCGCATCAGTTGCGAGATACGCGGCTGGGCGCTGCATCACCGCAGCGACAAATCTCTGACCGAACTGGCCCAGATGTACAATCCGTGCATCCGCGGCTGGATCAGCTACTACGGCCACTTCTACAAGACGCAACTGCGTCCGACCCTGAAGCGGATCGATGCCTATGTCATCCGGTGGGCACGTCGCAAGTTCAAGCGACTACGCCACCAAACCAAAGGCGCAAGAGATTGGTTTGACCGGCTATGCCGTACCAACCCCACGCTCTTCGCACATTGGGCACTATGTCATGGCAACAGCCGAACATCGGGAGCCGTGTGACTCGAGAGGGTCATGCACGGTTCTGGGAGCGCCCGGAGGTGAAATTCCTCCGGGCGACTCGACACGAGCGTCGTGTTCTGCAAAAGACCGCTGCCCGTCAACTTCCGCTATGGCTTGTTAGCGACAAAGGTCGCGCGGCGGTGCAACATGTCACGAAGGGCGAGGAGCGGACCTTGCACCTTCTCTCACTCGCGGTAATGGGCGGCTCGCTCGGCAGCGTCAACATCCGCGTTGGATCACATCATCCGCCAATCAGTCGGCGCGCCATTCGCTCGGCGATTCTTGATATCGGTCAACATGGCAACCGAGACGTCGATTAGTGATGTCGTAGACCCCTGACGATCCAATCGCGCGGTACTGAAATAAGCAGGTGGCCGGCGTGGGTATTCCAGGCGCAACGTTGAGCACGTTCGCGCGGCTGGCTCGCCTAAAACGGTGTACTGTGGCAGTGGGATCGCGATTCCGCGAGTTCCGTCGGCAAATCGCTGTTAGCATCGGCAAATCGCTGTTTGCAAAGGAGGTCGCTCTTTTTCTCGCTCTCATCATTTCGAAAATGCAATTCACTGGCACCGGACAAAATTGCGC
>DASSFK010000068.1:0-5531 GCA_035694565.1 Sphingomicrobium sp. | reverse complement strand
CAATGGCCGATCGAGCCAAACGCAAGGGTTAAGCAACTGGCCTGACGAGGCCAACTGCAAGGGGTAAGGCAAAATGAAACCGCTTCGTTTCGGAACCGCAGTCTCCGCCGTCGCTCTGGCCGGAATGCTCGCGGGATGTGCGTCTCCAATGTCGCGGAGTGCCCATGCCACGAACGCCAAGGCCAACCTGGCCTACGGTCTTCGGGCTCAGATGGCGCTCAGTGAAGGGGATTATGCTTCGGCCGTCGGTCTCGCGGAAAGCGCGGCGGAAGCCAGCCCGCAGGATGCGGCGATCAGGGGCCTTCTCGGCAACGCTTATTTCGGGGCGGGCCGCTTCGCTTCGGCTGAAGCAGCGTACGGCGACGCTCTGTCGCTGGCACCCAATCAGCCTTCGATTATCCTGAAGCGCGCTCTCGTGCAGATCGCTCAGGGCAAGAACAACGAGGCCCTTGCGCTGCTTCAGGCCGCTCAGGGCATGGTCGATCCGGCCGATTACGGCCTGGCCCTGGCCCTTGCCGGCCGAGCAAGCGACGCGGTCCAGGTGCTGGACGTCGCGGCCCGCGCAAATGGCGCCGACTCGCGCGTTCGCCAGAACCTTGCGCTCGCCCTTGGCCTTAGCGGTGACTGGCAGAATGCCAAGATTGTCGCGGCTCAGGATCTGACGCCGGATCTTGTCGATGCCCGTGTCCAGCAGTGGATGGCGCTCGCCAAGCCGATTCATTCCTACGACCAGGTTGCAGCGCTGATCGGCGTCACGCCGGCGGCGGGCGATCCCGGCCAGCCGGTTCGCCTGGCACTGAACCCGCAGAGCTCGACGCGCCTGGCGCAAGCGGCTCCACAGGCAGCACCGGCGCAGGTCGCCGAAGCGGCCCCGGTTCCGAACGCGCCGTACTTCTCAACCCCGGTGTCGCAACCGGTTCCGGCTGTGGCCGAAGCAACGCTTCCTCCGCCTGCACCGGAAGTCCAGGAGAGTCGCGAGTTGATTGCCGCGGCCGCTGCCATGTCGCCCGAGGCCCCGGCGGCGTTCGCGGCCATGGCCTCCAGCTTCGCTCCCAAGGCGAAGCCGGCCAAGGCGAAGAAGGCCGCTGCGCCGGTTCGTCCGGCAGCCGCTCAGCTTGCCGCCGGCAAGTCGAAGGCTGTGGTCCAGCTCGGCGCCTACAGCTCCGAAGCCCGTGTCTCCGCCGCTTGGGCGCAGCTGTCGAAGAAGTATCCGGGCCTCCGCAAATACTCGCCGATGGTCGCTCGCTTCGACGGTCCGAAGGGCACCGTCTGGCGCTTGTCGGTCCGTGGCTTCGACACTCAGTCGGAAGCTCTGTCGAGCTGCTCGTCCCTGCGCGGCAAAGGCGGCAAATGCTTTGTTCGCTCGACCGCCGGCGACTCGCCGGTCCAGTTCGCCGCGCGCTGATCAGCCGCCGGTAACCAGCTCGAGGCAGGCCATTCGCGTGGCCACTCCGGCCTCGACCTGAAGCAGGATTAGGGAACGCTCGGGATCGTCGGCGACTTCGTCGGCGATCTCGACGTTTCTATTGATCGGCCCGGGGTGCATGACCACTGCTCCGGATGCAGCCTTCCGGAGGCGCTCCAGGGTCAGGCCATAGCGTTCCAGATATTCGCCCGGCCCATCTCCCAGCTCCTCTTCGAGCCGTTCGCGCTGGACTCGGAGCATCATGACCACGTCTGCACCATCGATCGCTTCGTCGATCGACAGAGAAGGGACATCGTTCGGTATGAGCGACGGCGGGCCGGCGAGCCTGACCTGGGCTCCGAGGCGCGGTAGCAGCTTGGCATTGGAGCGAGCGACACGGCTGTGCCGGATGTCGCCGCAGACCGCGACCTTCAGGCCTTCAAGGCTTCCAAAGCGGATCTTGAGAGCGAGTGCGTCCAGCAAGGCCTGGGTGGGGTGCTCGTTGGTCCCATCACCGGCGTTAATGACCGCGCAGTCGGTCAGCTCGGCCATTCGAGCGGGCGCGCCATTCTCCCGATGGCGGATGACGATGACGTCCGGCCGCATCGCGTTGAGCGTCCGAGCCGTATCGTCGAACGTCTCTCCCTTCTTGATCGAAGACTGCTCGACCGGGAGAAAGACCGGAGACGCGCCGAGCCTGTGCGTGGCCGCCGCGAACGACATCGCGGTGCGGGTCGAGTTCTCGTAGAAGAGATTGAAGACGAGCCTGTCGTGAAGGCTCTTGTCCTCGCCCCGGGAATCCGATCGGTTGTACTCGAACCAGCGCCGGCCCCGGTCGAGAATGCGCTCGATCTGGGCATCGCTCAGCGAATCGATGGAGATTAGGTTCACGAGGCCTGCGCCTAAACGGTCGCGGCGGGCTTTGCCAATGGGTTGCCTGCGAAGAGCGTGACATCCCGTCGGAGTTATCGTGGGGCGTCGCCCAATCTATGGGAAAGAACCGAAATTCCGCCGGGAATGCGGCAGGCAGGCCGACGCTGGAGGGATGCCCCTATCGGCGGAATGGGATCATTCAGCAGAACTTCTGACGAGCGCATCGATCGCGCCCTGCAGAATATGAGCCGCCGCGAGGGCATCGACCTTCGCGGCTCGCTTGGCGCGGCTGACGTCCGCCTCAATCATCGCCCGCTCGACCGCCTGGGTCGACCAGCGCTCGTCCCAGAGGAAGATGGGAAGATTGAGCGGAGCGAGGTTGCGAGCGAATGCGCGCACCGATTGCGTACGGGGAGAATCGCTTCCGTCCATGTTGAGAGGAAGTCCCAAGACAAGGCCGGCAATCCGCTCGTGCTCCGCAAATTTCCGAAGCAAGGCGAGGTCGGCCGTGAACTTGGTTCGACGAATGGTTTCTGATGGTCCCGCAAACGTCCAATCGGAATCGCAGACGGCCAAACCGATCGTCTTCGTGCCCACGTCCAGACCCGCAAGCCTGCCGTGCGTGACAGCATCTGAGAATTCGGCTGCGCTGCTCGTGATCAGCGGTGCCAAGCCTGAAGCCTCCGTTCTGCGTCTCCCCGGATCGCGGTCCAGAACAGAGCGTAGTCGTACACGTGATAATTGTTTCCCGGCAGTACGAATGGTCCGAGCGCGGGAATGTCGCCGTCGAGGATCAGCAATCCATAGTCGCAGTGCGCTCCTACACGTCCCGCTTCCAGAGTTGCGGAATTGAGGTCAGCGGTGGGAACGAGAGTTCCCGAATTCGCTTGAGGGGGCGCAGCGCCATCCCTTGTTCCGGTGAGGGGGTTCACGCAGAGCATGTCCTTGCGCTCGTGCTTTATGCCGGTCGGGCCGTTGGTGCCTTCCCAGGCATCCATGATCAGGTCCGGGTTGGCGGGGGACCCGAAGGACTGCCAGGACAGGACGCAACCGGTCTGTTCAGGATTGCCGCACGCGGTCAATCCGGCGGGGGCAAGGTCCGCAGCCACGCTCAGCGGCCACCCGACCACATAGGCCGCGACCAGCCGATCGTTCAGCTCTGCGGCGTGCTCCCGAAGGAGTCTGGACAAATGCAACGCGCCCTGGCTGTGCCCCGCAAGAATGATCGGCCCAGTCGGATTATGCCTCAGAAACTCATCGAAGGCCGCCGATACGTCGGAAAAGGCGAGGTCGAGCGCTTTCTGGGCGTCCCCGCTTCTCAACAGGAATGCACCATAGGCCGCCTGTCGATACCGCGGCGCCCAGATCGCACCGGCTCCTGAGAACGCAGAAGCCTGACTCTGAACGAAGAGATTGTCCCGGCCGTCGCTTGTCGAGTTGCCCGAAAGCGGAGCATTCCAACGGTCGCGCTCCAGATAGGTGGTCGGATGGATGTAGAAGACCGCCGCGCCCTTCGATGCCGCGGGCTCCGCTCCGGCAGGCAACCATTCGGATGGATTGCCGGCAATATCCGGCCGGGCGATCCAGGTCTCAGCCTTTGAATAGTCAGGATCGCTGCTTCCTGCCGGTGTCTGAAAATGACCCTTGGGCGTCGCCTGCCTAACCAGCACCTGCTGTCCGAACTGGAAAATCGCGAACGCTCCAGCGACGAAAAGCAGGATGAGAAAGAAGACGAAAATGAGGAACCGGCGAGCGCACATTGGCCGGGCGCTCTATTGGCCTGCGCTTGAAGGCGCAACATTGCCCTGCTAGCCGCGCCCTGACTCCTCAAACCAAGGGAATCCATGTCCGTTGACACCGATACGGTGCGCCATATTGCGAAGCTCGCTCGCATTGCCATGAGCGATGAGGAGCTCGAGCGCTTGGTGCCCGAACTCAACAATATCCTGAACTGGGTGGAGCAGCTCGGCGAGGTGAACACCGATGGCGTCGAGCCGCTCACCGCAGTCATTCCGAACACACTTCGCCTACGTGAGGACAAGGTGACCGACGGCGACTGCCGGGACGAGGTCCTCGCGAATGCTCCTGTTGCCGAACATGGCTTCTTCGCCGTTCCGAAGGTGATCGAATGAGCGACCTTACGGCACTTTCGATCGCGGAGCTGCGCGACGGCTTCCGGTCGGGCGCGTTCAAGGCTCGCGAGATCGCCGAGCAGTATAATTCGGCCGTTGCGGCCGCGCGCTTGCTCAACGCCTATACGGTCGAGACGCCCGAGGATGCGCTCGCTGCGGCGGATGCGGCCGACGAGGCTCGTGGACGTGCGGAACTGCCATCGCTCGCCGGGATCCCGCTGGGCATCAAGGACCTTTTCGCGACGCGGGGCGTGAACACGACCGCCGGCAGTCGAATCCTCAAGGACTTCAAACCGCCCTACGAGAGCACCGTAACCGCCAACCTGCGCAAGGCTGGCGCGGGAATGCTCGGCAAGCTCAACATGGATGAGTTCGCGATGGGCTCATCCAACGAGACCAGCTCCTACGGGCCGGTGATTTCGCCTTGGCGGCGCAAGGACGGCGGCAATGCACCGCTCGCGCCAGGTGGCTCGTCGGGTGGGTCGTCTGCTGCGGTTGCGGCCGGCATCGCTCCGGCGGCAACCGGAACCGACACTGGCGGCTCGATCCGCCAGCCGGCGGCCTTCACCGGCATTTGCGGGATCAAACCGACCTACGGCCGCTGCTCGCGCTGGGGCATCGTCTCCTTTGCGAGCTCGCTCGACCAGGCCGGACCGATGGCGCGGACCGTACGCGATTGCGCGATCATGCTTGAGGCCATGGCTGGCTTCGATCCAAAGGATTCGACCTCGCTCGATCTTGCGGTTCCCAACTGGGAAGCGGGATTGTCGAGCAATCTCAAGGGTAAGCGCGTCGGGATTCCCAAGGAATATCGTATCGACGGCGTGCCCGCGGACATCAATGCCTTGTGGGATCGCGGAATCGAATGGCTTCGCGATGCCGGGGCAGAAATCGTCGAGATCAGTCTTCCGCATACCAAGTACGCATTGCCAACCTATTATATCATCGCCCCGGCCGAGGCGTCCTCGAACCTCGCTCGTTACGACGGTGTCCGCTACGGCCTCCGTGCCGATAGCGACGGCGGTCTCGATGCGATGTACTCGGCGACGCGTGCAGCCGGCTTTGGAGCGGAGGTCCGCCGCCGGATCATGATCGGCACCTATGTGCTCTCGGCCGGCTTC
>DASSFK010000067.1:0-4627 GCA_035694565.1 Sphingomicrobium sp. | reverse complement strand
CGGAAGTGCGCGAACGCCGAGATTCGCCATCATGCGATAGCGCTCTTCCATCTGCTCGACCGTCCATTTGAGCGCGCGGATCGCCTTGCCGGGCTCGGTGACGACCGGCGCCAGCAAATGGGGAATGTCGTCGTAGCTGCTAAGCTCCAGCATCTTCGGGTCGATCATGATCAGACGGCACTCTTCGGGAGTCATCCGGTAGAGCAGGGACAGGATCATGCAGTTGAGGCCGACCGACTTGCCGGAGCCGGTGGTGCCCGCAACCAGGAGGTGCGGCATGGGCGCGAGGTCGGCGATGACCGGGTCGCCCGCGATATTCTTGCCGAGGATCAGAGGCAGCGACATGTTCTGGTCTTCGAACGCCTGGCTGCCGATCAGCTCCGAAAGGGTGACCGCCTCGCGCTTCGAATTGGGAAGCTCGATGCCGATCACACTTCGGCCCGGGATGGTCGCTACACGGGCGGACAGTGCCGACATATTGCGGGCGATATCGTCGGCAAGCTGGATGACTCGGCTTGCCTTTATTCCGCTCGCCGGCTCCAGCTCGTACATGGTGACGACCGGTCCGGGGCGGACCTCAACGATGTCGCCGCGGACGTGGAAGTCCTCGAGCACGCTTTCCAGCAGGCGCGCGTTCCGCTCGAGCCCGGCGCGGTCTATCTTCGAGCTGCCCTTCTCCGGAGCAGGGGCGAGCAGGTCGAGCGTCGGAAGCTGGTAATTGTCGCCAAGTGCCAGACTCTGTTGGGCGGCCGTTGACGGCCGCTTGCCGCCACGCGCCTGGCCGGCGAGGATCGGCTTCGGCGGTTCGGCGACGGACACGGCGGGCCGCGACTTGGGAGGAGCGGCACTTGCCGGTCGATCTTCCGCGATTTCGGTCGTGCGGCGCGGGGCGACGACCTTCGGCCGGGCGTCGCGGCGGAAGAGGCCGGTAACCCAGGCCTTTTCGGTGGTCTGAAGGCCGAGCGCAAGGTAGCCGAGCACCAGCCCGGCGAAAGCGAAGAGCACGAGCGCAACGAGCCGGACAGGACCCGCGATCGCCTGATTCCGGATGAGATCGATCGCCGAATCGACGCCGTAGGCCGCTCCGAGGCCGATCGCTCCGCCCCAGCCGCCGGGAAGGCCCGAAACGGCGGATGCGCTGGTGAGGCTGAGCGCCACGCCGATGAGAATCGCTCCCAGGCCCGATACAAACAGAGCTCGGCCGATTCTTCCCGTTGGCTCCAGCCTCATCATGCGAAGTCCGGCAAGCGCGATCACCGGGATGAACAGGACCGAGCCCATTCCGAACAGGAGCAGGAGGGCGTCGCTGGCATAGGCGCCGAAGCTGCCGATCCAGTTCGACGGCGGTCCGCCGGCGGCGGTGCTGAACGATGGGTCGGTGGTGTTATGCGTGGCGAGGGCGAGCGCAGTCGCGACCGACAGGCCGAACAGCACGGCGCCCCACGTACGCACGATAAGCCGCTTCACCGACGCGCGCAGAGTGTCGCGCCAATGGGGCTCAAGCTCCCGTTTCTGGACCCGCACCGCCGCGGTCGCCATCGATCAATCCCCACCCAAATCCTTGTGCAGAATGCATCTTCGCGGACTCCCGGGTCAAGCGATGCCTTGGCGTCGGTGCGACGGAAGGTTAGGGCGCATCTCGATGGACCGTGCAGACGTACTGATCCTGGGAGGCGGCCTGGTGGGCCTAGCGCTCGCGTCCGCGCTCGATTCAAGTGGCCTATCCGCGATCCTCATCGACCCCGCCGATCCCGAAGGTCGAGCGACAAAGGCGTTCGACGGGCGAACGAGCGCAGTCTCTTCGAGCTCGGTGAGGATGCTCGAGACGATCGGGGTCGCCGACCATTTGCCTGAGCCCGGCTGCCCGATCCGGACGATCCAGGTTGCGGATGGGCTGAACCCTGGTGGCCTCGCTTTCGAGCCGGACGATGATGAGCCGCTCGGAGTCATGCACGAAAACCGCCACTTGCGGGCCGCCCTTCAAGCGCGCGCCGAAGCCGGCCGAAACCTCTGGCTGATGTGGAAGTCGAAGCCCCAGTCGGTCGAGCGGGGAACACATGGAGTCGTCGTTTCACTGGAAGACGGCCGCAAGCTTTGCGCGCCCGTCCTCGCGGCCGTGGACGGCCGCAATTCACCGATGCGGGAAGCCGCGGGAATTCCGATGGCGCGCTGGAAATATGATCACATGGCGGTCGTCTCGACGCTTCGGCACGAGCTGCCGCACGGCAACATCGCCTATGAGATCTTCTATCCGACCGGCCCGTTCGCACTCCTCCCCATGACCGACGATCATATGGGGCACCGGTCAGCCATCGTCTGGTCGGTGCCCAAGGACGACGCCGGCGGCTGGATGTCACTGACCGACGAGCAGTTCGCCAGCGAGGCGCAGGCGACGATGGGCGGGTTCCTCGGGAAGATCGAGCTGGCCGCACCGCGATCGACCTACCCACTCGGCTTTCACCATTCCGCGCGGATCACGGACCAGCGACTGGCGCTGGTCGGAGATTCCGCCCACGCGATCCACCCGATTGCCGGCCAGGGTCTCAACCTCGGCTTCCGCGACGCCGCCGCGCTTGCACAAGTGCTAGTCGAAGGTGCCCGGCTCGGCCTCGATCTCGGCAACAAGCAGTTGCTCGATCGGTATCAGCGCTGGCGCTCGCTCGATGCGCTTTCAGTGGCGTTCGCAACGGACAGCCTGACGCGGATCTATGGAATACCGGGAAAGACCGCGTCGGCGGTCCGCCGCTTCGGAATGGGGATGATCGACCGGCTGAGCCCGATCAAGAACCGCTTGATGAACGAAGCGCGGGGCACCAGCGGCGAACTTCCACTGCTCCTTCGCGGATTGCCGATCTAACTACTGAAGAGTCGGCTGGATTTCGGCTCCGCTGACAGCCGCGCGCTGAAACTGCATCAATTGCACCAATAGGTCCGCACGATCGTCTAGGGTCGCGGCTTCAAGCAATGCTTGCTTGGCTCCGACGTCAAACGGCGCGACCTGGGCAATGGCGTTGACCAGCATCTCGTCGTCGAGCCGGCGGACCGCCTGCCAGTCCACGGTCAGCCGCATGGCATCGCCCAGTCTACGGGCCTCGCGCTCGACCTCCGCTCGCAAGGTGAGCGACAGGGGTGGTGGTTCCTCATCGTTGAACACGCCCGCATCCACGTCCGCGTTCCGGTAGGATGTTTCCATGTCGGCTTCCGCGATCAGACGGAAGCGGTTCCAGCCGTGGAGGATGATGTTGTACCGCCCATCGTCCAGTTCCTCGACGCCGACGATCTCGCCGACGCAGCCGACGGGATAGAGCGGCGCGCCTTCGTCCTCGGGCGCATGAGGCTGGATCATTCCGATCCGGCCCGGGCCTTCGAGGACGTCGCGGACCATCTCGCGATAGCGATGTTCGAAAATATGGAGGGGAAGTTGCGATCGCGGGAAGAGGATCGCTCCAGGCAAGGGAAAGATGGGCAGCCGAAGTGGCCGCTTGCCGCTCATGTGAAGAGGACGGCGGAAAGCCGCCGCCTCTGCGTCCGCGCCCACGGGTCTTCGATGCCCTGCGCTTCGATCAGCTGCAGCAGGCGAGTCCGGGCCGCGCCTTCGTTCCACTCCTTGTCGCGTCCAATGATTTCAAGGAGAGCATCGGCTGCTGAATCGCGTTCGCCCGAAGCCATCTTCGCGCCCGCGAGCTCGAAGCGAGCTTCCAGATCATCCGGGTCCGACGCTATCCGCGATTCCAGCTCCGACGTATCGGACTCGGGGGCCGCCTGAGTGAGCTCGAGCGCCGCCCTGGCGCGACTGACGTCCGCATGATTCGCGGCCTCCGCAGACGCGGCCTCAACCACGGCTTTCGCTTCGTCCGCCTGTCCCGACGCCAGCAGGGCCCTCGCAAGCCCGCCGATGACCGTCGGATTGTCGGGCGCCATCTCGTGAATCTGCCGAAAGATGGACACCGCACGAGGCGCGTCGCCCTCGGCCAGCACGCCTTCACCCATCGCGATCATCGGCTCAATCTCGGCCTGCTGCTGATGCGCTTCGCCTTTCACTCCCAACTGAGTGATCAGCTGATCGACGATCCGCTTGAGCTGTCCCTCGGTGCGGTAATTGGTGATGTCGGCGACTGGCTGACCCTTGAAAAAGGCGTAGACGGTCGGGATCGACTGGATCTGGAATTGTGCGGCGATGACCTTTTCCTGGTCGACGTCGATCTTGACCAGCTTGACGCCCTTGTCCGCATAGTCGGTCGCGATCTTGTCGAGCATCGGCGACAGCTGCTTGCAGGGTCCGCACCACTCCGCCCAGAAGTCGAGGATGACGAGGCTGGTCATCGAGGGTTCGATGACGTCGCGCTGAAGGCGTTCGACCGCTTCGCGTTCCGCTTCGCTCATACCGAGGGTCGCCACGCTCATCGTTCTCCGTTGCAGCCGCCGAGGAAGCGCCCCATATGGTCGGACGAGGCGCTCGCCACAAGCATTGCGGAAAGCTTGGCGACAGCCCTTGCGGGAATCGTCTGGCCCATGCTAGGCGCCCGCCACCCTGCCGCAGAGAAGCCATCCGGCTCACCAGCGGTTCAAGCTCAGAGCGGGCGTAGCTCAGGGGTAGAGCACAACCTTGCCAAGGTTGGGGTCGAGG
>DASSFK010000066.1:0-2274 GCA_035694565.1 Sphingomicrobium sp. | reverse complement strand
CAAACGAAGCAGGACCGGCGACACCTCAATGAGCAACAAAGTTCGAAAGGCCGTGTTTCCGGTCGCCGGTCTGGGCACTCGCCTGCTTCCTGCAACGAAGGCCATTCCGAAAGAATTGCTGACGGTCGTCGACCGGCCGCTGATCCAATATGCGGTGGACGAGGCGCGCGAGGCGGGCATCGAACAGCTGATCTTTGTCACCGGGCGCGGGAAATCGTCGCTGGTCGACTATTTCGACATGGCGTTCGAGCTCGAAACGACGATGCGCGAAAAAGGCAAGAGCCTCGATGCGCTCGAGCCGTCTCGAGTCCATTTCGGCGATCTGGTCTCCGTCCGGCAGCAGCAGCCGCTCGGTTTGGGCCATGCCGTCTGGTGTGCCCGCGAAGTCGTCGGCGACGAACCGTTTGCCGTGCTGCTTCCCGACGATCTCATGGTCGGGAAGCCGGGCGCTCTCAAACAAATGGTCGAGGCGTGGGAGAAGGTCGGCGGCAACATGCTGGCGACCGAGGAAGTGCCGCGCGAGAAGACCGCAAGCTACGGGGTCATCACTCCGGGCAGGAAGGACGGAGCGGCAACCGAAGTTCTCGGCCTCGTTGAAAAGCCGGAGCCGGACGACGCGCCGTCGAACCTTGCAGTCATCGGACGCTACATCCTGCAGCCCGACGTCATGCGAATCCTCGACAAGGGCGAGCGAGGCGCGGGCGGCGAGATCCAGCTGACCGACGCAATGGCCCAGCTGATCGGCAGGCAGCCGTTTCACGCGATCAAGGTCGATGCCGTCCGCCACGATTGCGGCGACAAGGCCGGATATGTGATCGCCAATCTGGCCCTGGCTCTGGAGCGCGAGGACGTCGGTCCCAAGATCCGCGACTACCTCGAACGGATCTAGTGTTCGGAAATCTCGGCTTTCAGGCGGCGGAGCGCGGCTTCGCTCGCCAGCCAGCGTTCGCGCATCTCGCCAAGCTCGATCGCTCGGCCGACGACGCGTGCGTCGAGTGCCGCATTGTCGTTCTCAAGCTTCGCCAGCAGGCGGGACCGCTCGATCTCCCGATCGATTCGGGCAATCAGCACTTCGAAGTGGAAGGGCTTGGCGATCACCGTGTCGGCGCCGCTCTTGTAGGCAAGCACCGCACCTTCGGTATCCGACCGCCCGGTGAACAGGAAGATCGGTAAGTTGCGATGAACGGGGTCGTCCCGGATCATCCTTGCGAGTTCGACTCCGCCGATCCTTGGAATTCGAAGCTCGCAGAGGATCAGATCGACGTGAAGTCGCTGAAGCTCAGCCATTGCCGAGCTCACCGTCTCGGCGGTCGCTACGCGATAGCCGCCTTCCGAGATTCGCCGGGCAAGAACGCTGAGGTAGGTGCGGTTCGGCTGTACGACCAGCACGCGCGGGATCTCCCCACGCCAAGCATCGTCGCTCTCGTCAGCCGCACTGTCCACGCCTGGGACGATAGGCCCGGATGGTTAACGCCCGGATAAGCCCTACGGCTCGAGTTCGATGTCCCAGTAGAGATAGTCGCGCCAGCTTTGGTGCAAATAATTGGGCGGAAAGCTTCGCCCATGGTCCTGAAGCTGCCAGCTGGTCGGCCGGATCGGCTCCCGCTCGATGTGCATTCCCGCTTGGCGTGGCGTTCGGCCGCCCTTGCGGAGATTGCACGGAGCGCAGGCCGTAGCGACATTTTCCCAGGTCGTCCGACCGCCTTGCGCACGGGGCACGACGTGATCGAAGGTCAGCTCCTTGCGTGACCCGCAGTAAACGCAGCTGAATCGGTCGCGGAGGAACAGGTTGAACCTCGTGAACGCCGGATATTCGCTCGGCTTCACGAACTGCCGGAGCGCGATCACCGAAGGAAGTTTCAGCGCCGTGCTCGGGCTGTGAACCTCTCGATCGTAGTGCGCGACGACGTCCACCCGCTCGAGGAACATGGCCTTGATGGCTGTCTGCCACGGCCAGAGGCTGAGCGGATAGTAAGAGAGCGGCGTGTAATCGGCGTTCAGGACGAGCGCCGGGCAGCTTTCGGGATGGCGAATGAGGTCGGGGTGATACATGACGCGGGCAATGGCCTTTCCTGTCCACCCGCAACGAACAAGTCTCCGGCCCCGTCGCACTCAAGGTGGAGAAGGGTCGCCTCGGGCCCGTCTTCCCTTGTTGCCCACCGGATGCCAACCCGATGTGACACCATGAAGAATCGAAGATTGCGGATTCGCCGTCAAGAGTCCTTTGAGTCACACTTCCAATGATTGTGACGCGCTTTGCGCCCTCTCCGACCG
>DASSFK010000065.1:0-2848 GCA_035694565.1 Sphingomicrobium sp. | reverse complement strand
GGCTGCAACTTAAGGCGTGGCCACCCTTCATTCACCGGATAGTGGCGCAACTGCCACGCTCGACACGGATCGGGACGACGGTGGCGCAATGAGCAGCCGTACTCGGGCGGCGCTTTGGCTCACCCTCGCCTTCTGGGGTTCGAACTACGCCCTGCTGACGTTGGGCACCCTGCTTGCGGGGAATGAGCACATTCTCGCGATCGCCGGAGTGCGTATTTTCACGAGCGCTCTCGGCCTCGGCTTTTGCTACGGCATCCACCTGCTGCTGACGCATCCCAAGCTGTCGACGAACAAGCGCCGGCTGATCGCTCTGGCGCTCGTCGCGCCGGTTGCTGCGGAGATCTTTGCCTGGGCGGTTTTCTTTGCCGAAGCCGCGGTCGACCCAAGCATCAATATCCATCTCTTCACCTGGAGCGGGGCCGTCCGGACCATCTCGTTCTGGACCTGGTTCTTCGTCGCCTGGGCCGGCCTCTACATGGCCTTGATGTACAGCTTCGACGTTCGCGACGAGCAGCACCGCGCGGCCGAGCTGAAGGAGCAGGCGCATGTCGCGCGACTTCGCGCGCTGCACAGCCAGATCAATCCGCACTTCCTGTTCAACAGCCTCAATTCGGTCTCGGCGCTGATCCTCGACCGGAATACCGAAGCCGCCGAGGCAATGGTCACCAAGCTGGCACGGTTCCTCCGCCTGGGTTTGGCCGTGGACCCGACACAGAAGATCGCACTGTCGTTGGAGGTCGAGCTTCAGCGGACGTATCTGGAGATCGAACAGCGTCGGTATCCCGATCTCGTGATCGACATTTCGGTCCCCGACGAATTGAGCCAGGTGCCCGTCCCCGCGCTGATCCTGCAGCCGCTCGTGGAAAATACGGTCAAATATGGCGTCGCCGGCGCCGAGCCGCCGGCGACAGTGTCGATCGAGGCGCGTTCGCAGGACTCCATGCTCACGCTCGAAGTCTTCGATTCCGGAATGGGCAAGGCACAGCCCGGCGGTGGCGGAATCGGCCTCGCGAACGTCCGCCAGCGCCTTCAATTGCTCTATGGCGAAGGGCGCTCGTCGCTCACCGCGGATCGCCAGTCCGACGGCCGGTACCGAGCGCAAATCACGATTCCGAAGGAGCAGGGATGAGCATCCTTCGAGTCCTGACGATCGACGATGAAGTGCTCGCGCTCAGGCGGTTGAAGCTGCTGCTCCAGACGATCGCCCAGGTCGATCACGTCGGGGAGGCGAACAGCTGCCGGGAGGCGCTGTCGAAGATCGATAGCCTCAAGCCCGACGCGGTGCTGCTGGACATCAAGATGCGGGACGGAAGCGGATTCGACGTGGTCGAAGCGATCAGTCAGCGGCCCGACGGTCCCGCGGTGATCTTCGTCACCGCGTTCGACGAGTTCGCGGTCCAGGCATTCGACAGCGCCGTCGCCGACTATCTGCTGAAACCGGTCGAGCGCGATCGCCTTACGCGGGCGCTCGATCGCGTGCATCGGCGCCACAAACTGCTCGATGCCGAGCAGCGGGTGGATGAACTTCACCAGATCGTCCGCGCCCTCCGCGCGGCGCGCCAGGGGGACCATGCTTACGAATCGGAATTCTGGCTGAAAAGTTCGGGCGGGCTAGTCCGAGTGCCGGTCGACACGATCGAAAGCGTCAGCAGCGAAGATGAATATATCGCGATCCACACGGCGTCGGGATCGCATCTCATGCGCGGCTCGATCCGACAGTTCTCGGAGCGTGTCGAGCCCGGGCTCTTCGTTCGAATTCATCGGCGCTGGCTGGTCAAGCAGACGGCAATCGCCGAGCTTCGAACTCGGGCTCTGAGTTCGGCCGAAATCATCCTTCGGAGCGGCCAGCGGCTTCCCGCCGGACGCGTCTATCTCAAGGAGCTTCGCCGGACCGTCCAAGGCGTAGTGGGGCAGAACGGCACGCGCGTCTGACGTTCGCTCGGACGCAAACTGGAAAGTATACTTTACAAAAAGTCGATCAAATGTGCTAAGGAGATAGCGGGCCTGCCGCCTTCGTTGAGCAACGCATGCGGTGGCTCCACGTCATCGCTTCAACTAGCGGCGTTGACGGTTCACACCCTTGGAACAAGGCGCCCCAAAGCCCCGAGGGACGGGCGGTCTGGAAGAGCACCCACTCGGCACCAGACCGCCCCATTTCCTTAATGGGAGATCTCGACTTTCGTGCGCAAACAGCAGGCTGCGTCCCTCCCTTGTTCCTCGGAACCGTAAATGGCGCCGGTTAACCTTCGATAAGCTTCGGTACCGAGTCAGCTGTCCTAAGATGCGCGCAGTGATCGCAAGCCGGTCGGGAGAGTTCATTCCCGCCGGCGAAGCTGGTCCACAGTATTCATGGGGCCATTAATGAAGAATCGTCTGAAGTCCTTACGTCTCGACAAGGGATGGACGCAGACTGAACTGAGCGAAAGGCTCAGTGTTTCCCGGCAAAGCGTCCATGCAATCGAAACTGGCAAGCATGATCCTTCACTTCCGCTTGCGCTTCGGATTGCTAATCTATTTGAACTAACGGTCGAAGACATCTTCGAGAACCCAGGCAAGCCCTCCTAGCTCCCGATCCCCGAATCCTCCGAAAAACCAGGCCCCGCATTTGGAAATCAGGAGCGAGGGGCGGTCTGGTACAAAGACCTTCTCGGCGTCCGGGCGCCCCCAACTCCCGCTCAAATCAACCGCAAGCCGCACGCCAACCCGAGATTTGACTAACGCCAAGCAAGTGTCACCTTAGGGTGCGCAGCTAGTGGCGGGTGGCAGAAATCGGCAGCGATCCAGATTCCAGTCTCGTCGCCGCTGCGCGCGCAGGAAATCGCGACGCCTTTGCGACCTTGCTCGAGCG
>DASSFK010000064.1:0-5340 GCA_035694565.1 Sphingomicrobium sp. | reverse complement strand
GGCGGGAAGTTCGATGATGCCGTCATGCTCTTCGCCAATCTGGAGCTCGCGCACCGAGCACATCATTCCCCGGCTCTCGACTCCGCGAATGGCAGCGATCTTCAGCGTCAAGTCGGAGCCTGGAACGTAGGCGCCCGGAGGGCCGAACACGCCGAGCATTCCCGCGCGCGCGTTTGGAGCGCCGCACACGACCTGCACTGCGCCTTCGCCCGCATCGACCGTCAGCACCTGCAACTTGTCCGCCTGGGGATGCTTTTCGGCCGTCAGAACCTTCGCTATTCGGAACGGCGCCAGCGCTTCGGCCGGATTCTCGACGCTTTCGACCTCCAGCCCGATCGAGGTCAGCGTATCGGCGATGGACTGTGCGTCCGAGTGTGTGTCGAGATGCTGTCTCAGCCAGCTCAGCGAGAACTTCATGCGCCCACTCCCCCGCTGAGCGTGGGGACGTCGAGTGCTCTGAAGCCGTAATGCTTGAGCCAGCGTATGTCGCCGTCGAAGAAGGCCCGAAGGTCGTCCATCCCGTACTTGAGCATGGCCAGGCGATCTATGCCGCAGCCGAAGGCAAAGCCCTGCCACTCGTCGGGATCGAGCCCGCAATTGGCGATCACCCGCGGGTGGACCATCCCGGAGCCGAGGACTTCCATGAAGCCGTCGCTTCCGCCGATGACGCGCTTGCCCTTCTCAAGCGTATAGCCGACGTCGACCTCGGCCGACGGCTCGGTGAACGGGAAGTAGGACGGACGCATGCGCAGAACGACATCGTCGCGCTCGAAAAAGGCCTTGAGGAAAGTCTCCAGCGTCCACTTGAGGTGACCCATGTGGATCGCGCGGTCGATCACCAGGCCCTCGACCTGGTGAAACATCGGCGTGTGGGTCGCGTCGCTGTCGGAGCGATACACTCGGCCAGGCGCGATTACGTAGAGCGGCGCGCCAGTCGCCTGCATGGCGCGAATCTGCACGGGCGAGGTGTGGGTGCGCAGCACCTTCGACTCATTCTCCCCCTCACGACGTTCGAGGTAGAACGTGTCCTGCATCGCTCGCGCCGGGTGGAACTCCGGCATGTTGAGCGCGGTGAAATTATGCCACTGGTCCTCGATCTCCGGACCCTCCGCGACCGCGAACCCGAGGTCGGCGAAAATTTCCGCCAGCTCGTCCATGACCTGGCTCACCGGATGGACGGTGCCGCTCGGCGTTTCCTGCGCCGGCAGCGACAGGTCGATCGTTTCGGTGGCGAGCTTGCGGTCGAGCTCAGCGGTTTCCAGCGCCCATTTGCGGTCGGCGATCGCGGACGTGACCTGCTCGCGGAACGCGTGAATCTTGGGAGCCTCCGCCGCTCGAGCTTCAGCGTCCATCGAGCCGAGCGACTTCAGTTGAGCGGTGATGCTCCCCGACTTGCCGAGGACGGACACGCGCAGCTGGTCGAGCGCGCCGAGGTCGGGCGCGCTTCGGATCTGGTCGAGAAGGTCAGTGTCAGACGCCATCGCGCGGCCTTAGCTGCACCGCAGCGCAAAATGCAAAGGCGCGTGCTAAAGGGCCGCCAATGAGCTGGCCCCTACTCGATCCGGCGCGCGACCATGAGACGCTCGCTGTCCTCCACCTCGCTTCCCAGATGCTGGGCAAGATCCGAGTGAGGCACGCGCCGTGGACAAACCACGGCTGGCATGTCGCACTCCAGCCCAATGCCCGTGGCCTGGCGACGCTTCCAACCTCGGCAAGCGATGGACGAACGTTCACCTTGGCGCTTGACCTCTGCCGCCACGCGATCGTGCTGACGACGAGCGGTGCCGAGCGCGAGGAACTGCCGTTCTCCGGGAGGAGCATTTCGGCTCTTCATTCCGGACTTGTCGCGATGCTCGACAAGCATGGCCTCCCGTCCGACTTCAGTGGGACGCCAAACGAGGTCGCCGATGCTCTGCCGTTCGCGAAGGACATGAAGCCTCGAGTTTACGACCCCGATTCGGCGACACGTTTCCGTGAGGCCCTTGCCGCGATGCTGCCCGTGTTCGAACGCTTCCGCGCCGGGTTCACCGGCAAGTCGAGCCCGCTGCACTTTTGGTGGGGAAGCTTCGACCTCGCGGTCACCCGATTCTCCGGCCGGAGTGCGCCGCAGCATCCGGGCGGCGTGCCCGGCCTCCCCGATCGCATCACCCGCGAAGCCTACAGCCAGGAAGTATCGAGCGCGGGCTTCTGGGCGGGCGGGGTCACGCGGGCCGACGCCTTCTTCTACAGCTATGCCTATCCGGAGCCGGCGGGCTTCCGCGACAATGTCATCGCCGCGGGCGGGTGGAACGGTGATTGGCAGGAATTCATTTTGCCATATGAGGAGGTGCGCTCGGCAAGCGATCCCGAAGCCGTTCTGACCAGCTTCCTTCAATCGACCTACGACGCCGCGGCCGACCTTTCCAGCTGGGACCGGGTGAAGCTCGAGCGCGAGCCGGTCGCTCCCTAGGCGGGCAGAAACGGGAAGGGCGAGATCGTCTTGCGGTTCTCGTGCACCGCCAGCATCCGTCCCGCCGGCGGCATCGCGCGATAGGCGCATTCCATCCTCGGGCAGATCGAGCAGGCCGGGCCGACCGGAGTCGCCGGCGTGTTCGCCAGGTCCAGTCCGTCGGCATAGGCAATGCGCGGCGCGTAGCGGACGTCGCATCCGAGCCCGATCGCAAGCAGTGCGTCATCGCGCAGTTCGGGCCGGATCGGCCGCTCGATCGTGCGGCTGATGGTGAAGAATCTTTGCCCGTCCGGAGTCTCGATCAGCTGGCGGATGGTCTGCCCGGGCGTCTGGAATGCCGCATGGAGGTGCCAGCGCGGGCAGGTGCCGCCGAAGTGCGAGAAGGGGAAATTCTCGCCTGCATAGCGCTTGGAGATGTTTCCCGCCGGATCGACTCGAAGCATGAAGAAGGGAACGCCGCGAGCGCCTGCCCGACCGAGCGTGGTCATACGGTGCGCGATCTGCTCGACGTTGGCGCCGAAGTGCCCGCACAATCGGTCGATTGCGTAGCGATGTTCCTCCGCGGCACGGAGGAAGCGACCATAAGGCATCATGATCGCCCCGGCAGCGTAATTGGCGAAACTCATGTGCAGGAGCGCGCGCGTACCCGCGTCGGGCGGCCGGGCGATATCCACCATGCGCTCCAGCAACGGCGCCAGCTCGAGCAGCGCCAATTGATAGGCGAGCCCGAAAGTGCGGTTCTCCGAACGCAACAGGGCCGAGATCATGAAGGTCCGGCGCTGGGCGTCGTAATGCTGACTGAAGTTTTCGAGCAACTCGGGCGAGACGACTTGCGCCTCGACCCCGTAAGCCTCCTTCAGCCTCCGTCGAAGCGCTTCGGAAACCGAGAGCGGGTCATTGAGGGAATTGCCAAGCGTCTCGCAGCGTTCTTCGAGCTCCGGATAATGATTGCGCTGCGACTGAATATAGTCGCGCACCCATGTCTCGGGCGTGATCAGCGCGCGCGGGTCCGTCGCGGCATCCTCGTCCGTGCCGGTCGGCGGCCTGCGCTGCAGTTCGCGCAGCGCCGTGTACAGGCGAACCACGCCCTCCGAGACGGCAGGAGCATTGTCGGCCAGCTCGATCAGCTCGGCGCGGCCCAGACCGAGGTCTGCCAGCATCGGGTCCGAGAAAATCTCGCCCAGCTGGTCGGCCCCGGCGGCGTCGCCGCTTTCCGTCGCGAACGCCTTCACGTCGATATCGAAGGCTTCGGCCAGCCGAAGCAGAATGCCGGCGGTCACCGGGCGCTGATTGCGCTCGAGGTGATTGAGATAGGAGGCGGAGATGCCGATCTCGTCGGCCATGGCGGCCTGATTGAGGCCTCGCTCCCGCCGAAGCCTCCTCAGTCGCGCCCCTAGAAAAAGCTTTCGTTGTGCAACCACAGTCAGATTGTGAACGAATTTACAAAGTCCACAAGTCTAGTTCTGTCACGTCAGCACTTATTTGTGCATCGTTTACCAAAATGCTGTGTTTCCCTTGGGTTCTGATCACAGGGGATTAAACTCATGTCTGACTTTGGTGTCGTAATGTCCGCTCCCACCGGCCGCTTCGATGGAATCGAGCGGCCGTATAGCGCCGACGACGTGCTTCGCCTCCGCGGCTCGTTCCCGATCGAGCACACGCTTGCTCGTCGCGGTGCGCTCAAGCTTTGGGAGATGTTGCAGCAGGACGAGCCCGTCCGCGCGCTCGGAGCGATGAGCGGCAATCAGGCCATGCAGCAGGTTCGCGCGGGGCTGAAGGCGATCTATCTGTCCGGCTGGCAGGCCGCAGCCGACGCCAATACCGCCTGCTCGATGTACCCCGACCAGTCGCTCTACCCGGCGAACACGGGGCCCGAGCTTGCCAAGCGAATCAACCGCGCTCTCCAGCGCGCCGACCAGGTCGAGCACAGCGAAGGCGGAGCCAAGCGCGACTGGTTCGCGCCGATCGTCGCCGATGCGGAAGCCGGGTTCGGCGGACCGCTCAACTGCTTCGAGATCATGAAAGCCTATATCGAGGCGGGCGTTGCCGGCGTTCACTTCGAGGACCAGCTCGCGTCGGAGAAGAAGTGCGGCCACCTCGGCGGCAAGGTGCTGATCCCAACCCAGGCGGCCGTGCGCAACCTCGACGCGGCGCGGCTCGCCGCCGACGTCTGCGGTGTCCCGACGATCCTGGTTGCCCGAACCGATGCCGAGAGCGCCAAGCTCATCACGTCGGATGTCGACGAGCGCGACCGGCCGTTCATGACCGGCGAGCGCACTCCTGAGGGCTTCTTCCGCCTCGCGGACGGAACCGGTCTCGACCATTGCATCTCGCGCGGCCTCGCGTTCGCAAAACATGCCGATCTGATCTGGTTCGAAACCAGCCATCCGAACCTGGACGAGGCTCGGACCTTTGCCGAGGGCATCCACGAGCGCTTCCAGGGCAAGCTGCTCGCCTACAATTGCTCACCGAGCTTCAACTGGCGCGCCAAGCTCGACGAGCAGACCATTGCCAACTTCCAGAGCGAGCTTGGAGCAATCGGCTACAAGTTCCAATTCGTCACCCTGGCGGGCTTCCACAGCCTCAACCACGGAATGTTCGAATTGGCCACCGGCTACCGCGACCGGGGCATGGCGGCCTATTCCGAGCTTCAGCAGGCCGAATTCGCCAGCGAAGCGAAGGGTTACACCGCGACCCGTCACCAGCGCGAAGTCGGCACCGGCTATTTCGACGCCGTCGCGAGCGCCATCTCCGGCGGCCAGTCGTCGACCGTCGCGCTCAAGGAATCGACCGAAGCCGCCCAGTTCAAACCCGAAACCATTGTCGCGGCCGAATAGGAGGTACGAAAAATGACCTATCGTTATTGGGTGATCGGCGGAGACTATAGCGAC
>DASSFK010000063.1:0-2604 GCA_035694565.1 Sphingomicrobium sp. | reverse complement strand
CAGCCAGATCTTCGGTTTCGCCCACCAGTCGGGAGGCGAGGTCGGGATCGAGAGCCAGTCGGGCAAGGGCACGACCGTCTCGATCTACCTGCCGCGTACCGTCGCCGCCGAGACGCCGGTTCGTTTGCACCCGGTCCAGCGAGCGGACAATGAAGCAACGGTCCCAGGCGCCCGAATCCTCGTGGTCGAGGATGATCCGCGCGTCCGCGCATCGACGATCGAAGCGCTTCAGGATCTGGATTACGATCCGATCGCCTGCGGGAGCGGCGCGGAGGCGATCGTCCTATTCGAAAGCCAGCAGTTCGATCTCGTCATTTCCGACGTGATCATGCCCGAGATGACCGGGCCCGAGCTGATCAAGCACCTCAAGCAGACCCATGACGACTTCGCCGTGCTGTTCGTCACCGGCTACGTCGGCGATGGCGAGACTGGCGATCTCGTCGGCCACGAGCTCCTCAGGAAGCCGTTCACGGTCGGCGCATTGGCGAACGCCGTCGCGGTCGCGCTGACCCGCCGGCCTAACGAACCGCGCCGGAGCGGAGGAGCCGCGGCAGCAGGCTGATCGCCGCGAGCAATGGCCAGCGTCGCTGCCACGGCTTCAGCTGGATTTCGGTGCCTGCGTGGCGGTTGATCTTCCAGGCGATGTAATCGGCGCCGCCCGCGAAGGTGAAGCTCGCCTTGGCGAGCCGGACGATGGAGAGCATCTTGCCTTCCGCTCGCCGGCGGAACCAGCTGGATGGCCGCGCCATCAACGCTGGAATTCCGGCGATCGCCGGCCCGCTGAACGTCTCGTAGCGCTCCAGGTCGGCGTCGACGACCGAGCTGCTCCTCCCCTTGCGCTCGGCGCGAAGCTCGGCAGAATAGGTCAGCTCGAAAGCCCTTCGCCACCAGTTGAGGGGGTCTTCTCCTTGCCTCTGCCCGGCGGCGGCCAAGAGCGTCGGCGAAGCCCGCGAAATCGCCTGCACCGAAGCCGTCCGAGCGTCGTCGTCCGCTGCCCAGACCAGCCGCGCGGGCTGCGAGAAGCGCGCCCAGACCGAAACGTTGCGGGTCTCCGGCCCGTTCAGCCGATAAAAGTCCGCCTCGCTCAGGATCGCATATTTCGCGACCAGCCCATCATGCTCAAAGTAGAAGACGTTGGGCGGGATCAGCGTGTTGGCGCTCGCCAGCCAGCTCTTCCCGTACGCCTCGCGGTAGCTCGAGACGATCAGGTAGAAGTCGAGCATCAGCCCATCGAGCTGGCTCTGGCGAAGGCAGGACCCGTAAAAGAGCACCGCTCTCGACGCTGGTCCGTATTTGGACGCGATTGCCTCGGCCATGGAATTGACCCGCGGGTCAACGGGCGTCGACAGTTCCTCGGCGACGAGATCGCGCAAGGCTGGCATAGGTCAGGCCGCGAGGCGGACGAACGAAAGAGGCTGGGCCGGACTAAGGACGATCGGCTGGCCGATCCGGGTACGGAACATCTCGCCGTCGAGGATCAGGTTCGTATTCTCGCCCTCGATGCTGATCTCGTCGGATTCCTCGATATGCACGCCCGGAAACCGGTTTCGTCCAAGCTCGCCAAGGAGATTGGCGAAGAAAGCCCGCAACAGCGAGAACGGACGCTCCTCGACCGCCACGAGCTTCAGCCGTCCGCGGCCCGAGCCGTTGAGCTCGCTGGCCAGCAGCATCTTTTCGAGCGTCGTCACTGCGAACAAGGCGAAGCGGCCGGAAATCCGATCCTCGGGCCGGAGCGAAACCTGGAGAAGGCTGGGCTCCGGAGGCAGGAAGCTCGACTTGAGCCGAAGGACCATCCGCGTCAGCAGGGCCACGGCGGTGAGCGCGTGGGCCATCCCGTTCGGCAATCCGAGCGGGTAAATCTTGTCACGGCAGTAAAGCATGGTGTCGGCGAGGCCGGCGCCGCCGAGAAACATGCCGATGACGGGGTGAGACGTAGGCTCGCAGCGAAGGGCGATCAGCTCGCGTGCGACGATGTGCGGACTGAGATCCGACTGGGCCAAGGCCACGAGCCGTTCAAGCGCGTGGATCGGATCTCCATGCGAGCCCAGGTCGATGGCGATGAGGTTGGTCTTGCCGTTGGGGAGGACCGCGACGGGCGGCGGCTCTTCCTCGAAGTGCCCGCCGTTGTGAATCTCGGTGAGAGCGGCCTGGACGGTTCCGTCGCCGCCGTTGATGATCAGCATCTTCGGACGGACCCGAGCGATCGTGCGCATGCCATCGCCAATCTGCTCGGCGCGCTCGACCTCATAATGAAAGATATCCGGGTGGTCGGCACAATATTCGCGGATGCGCGAAAGCTGCGCGATATTTCCCGTCGACTTCGGGTTCGACAGCAAGGCGATCCTTGGACGCGACATCCTAGCGGTTGACACCAAGAGCGGCGAAACGCGTTTTCGACATGATTTTCGTGTTCCGTCCGCTATAGCCAAACCATGGGCCAGCACCGTTCAGGAAGGTGCAACGGCCCATTGCGCTATCTCGGCTCGGTTTGCGGCCAAATCATGGTGTTGGGACGACATAATCCGTGCGTCGACTGTCGTTGATCGATCGATACCTCGCGAAACAGATCGCGGTGCCGCTGTTCGGCACGCTTCTGCTCGCGGC
>DASSFK010000062.1:0-12637 GCA_035694565.1 Sphingomicrobium sp. | reverse complement strand
GCGACATCGTCGTCACTGCCACCAGGCGTGAGACCAACCTCCAGCGCACGCCGATCGCGATCAACGTCGCCGATGCCCAGGCCCTCACTGACCGTCACGCGCTCAGTCTGATCGACCTCGGCGACGGCTCGATCCCGAGCCTTCGGGTCGCGACCTTCGAAGCCCGCCATTCGGCCCTGACCGTCGGCATTCGCGGAATCGTTCCGTTCGACGCCAACCAGACCGCCCGCGATCAGGGAGTCGGCGTCTACCTCGACGGAATCTACCTCGGCCGCCAGCAGGGCCTCAACGCCTCGCTGCTCGACATCGATCGGATCGAGGTCCTCAAGGGCCCGCAGGGCACCCTGTTCGGCCGCAACACCGAGGGCGGCGCCGTCAGCATCGTCAGCAAGGCGCCGGACGGAGTGTTCAACATCCGAGCGACCGCGGGCCTGGGGAACTACGGCAGCTACAACGGCACGGCGCACATCGACCTGCCCGCAATCGGCGACCTCGCGATCAAGCTCGACGGCTTGATCCAGCATCAGGATGCCACGGTGAAGAACCCGCTCGCGGGCCAACACGGCTGGAACTATCACAACGTGGTCGGCGGCCGCATCTCGGCGCGCTGGACCCCGACCGACAATCTCACGGTCGACTTGTCATACGACCGCACCCGTGACGAGAACACGCCCAATTACAGTCAGCTGGTGAACTACAACCCGCTGGGCAAGATCGTCGGGGAGTACCGCCTCAACCCGGCGACCAACATCTTCGTGCTGGTCAACCCGGCAACGCCCGCCGGTACCTTCACCGCCTGCGGAATCAGCTGCATCGCGCCGCTTTCTCCGCTGGTCGTGGTCAGCGGCGACCACCGCCAGGACGAAGCCGAGATCGGCGTTCCCCAGCAGCCGAGCGTCGACCGCACGCAGGGCATCAACGCAACCATCAAGTACAAGATCTCGCCGGATCTGGAGCTCCGGTCGATCACCGGCTGGCGCAAGGTCAGCACGCACCAGTGGGACAATTCGGGCGGAGCACACCGCACGATCTTCGCCCCCAACACCAACTTCAGCCGCTACAGCCTGTCCGAGCTGTTCCAGGACCAGTGGAGCCAGGAGTTCCAGATCGTCGGCAGCCTGCCGTCGATCGATTACGTGGCCGGCGCCTATTACTTCACCGAGGACGTGGAGGAGGCCGCGGCGACACCGTCGAGCAACCGCTGGAATGCCGATGGAACGGCCTACACGATCAACAGCGAGACCGGGAACGGCGTCTCGCAACCGCCGTTCATCTCGGCAAATCAGGGTTGGGACCGCGCCAACTGGTTCGTCCAGCGTCACAGCACGGCGGAGGCCAAGAGCTATGCGGTGTTCGGCCAGGCGACCTGGACCCCGGCCGGGTTCAACGCGTTCCACCTGACGGCCGGAGCGCGCTACACCAAGGACAAGCGCGACGGTGTCCTCGATGTGGTCAACGGCAACGTCAACGTCGGCGGGGCCGCGGTGCTTCCCGACCCGTTCACGTTCCGCTTCTCGAAGGGCCGTGTCGACCCGCTGGTCATCGCAGCGTTCGACGCGGCGCCGACGGTCCATCTCTATGCGAAATACTCGACCGGCTATCGCGCCGGCGGCGCCAACGACCGTTCGGCGACGTTCCGGGCGTTCGGGCCCGAGGTCGTCAAGGCCTATGAGATCGGCTCAAAGATGGACTTCTGGGATCACCGGGCTCGCTTGAACCTTGCGGGCTACATCATGAACCGGACCGGCACTCAGACCGACTTCGACAATGTCGACACGGATCCGACCAGCCCGACGTTCAACCTGCACACGGAAGAGACGGTCAATGCCCCGGGCAAATCCAAGATCAAGGGGTTCGAGGCGGACCTCACCGTTCAGCCGGTTCGGAACCTGCAGCTGTCCGCGAGCTACGCCTATACCGACGTGAAGGTGCCGGCGACCCCCAACCCCTTCCTTCCGGGCAACCCCCTGTTTCAGGTGTTCACGGTCTATACGCCGAAGCATGCCGCGTCGGGCGCGATCGACTATGAACTTCCGATCCAGCTTTCGGACGCGAAAATCCGGCTACATCTCGACGCCAATTATGCGGGTCGCCAGCATAGCTTCCAGGCGGAGAGCATTCGAACCGACCCGAGCTTCATCGTGAACGGCCGGCTGTCGATCGCTGACATCGTCCTCAATGACACGGGCTCGCGGATGACACTGGCGTTCTGGTCGCGCAACCTGCTCAATGAGACGCACATCTATCGCATCTCGGCGGCGAACAGGGCCGTGCTTGGCGACTATGCCAACTTCAACCCGCCGCGGACGGTTGGCGTCGAGGCCTCGTTCGACCTCGGCGGTCCGCGCAAGGCGGTCGCGGCTGCGGTCGCACCGCCCACTCCGCCCTCGCTGGCCACTCAGACCTGCGCGGACGGGACGGTCATTGCCGCAACCGACAGCTGCCCGGTTGCACCGGCTCCGGTCCCGCCGCCGACCCCCGAGCGCGGCTGAGCGCTAAAATCTCGCCGGTTTGGAAACGATGCTGTTGCCAGGTCGTGCGGCACTCCGTTGCACCGAAGACGGTTCGGGAAACGGAGGTCCCGTGTTTCAGGAGGGCCTAGTCGGCATCGAGCCGGCCGTGCTCGTAGCCTTTCAGAAAGCAGGCGGCGTCTCGGGCTGCGTGGAGAGTCGCGAGGGCAGACTGGATGATGTCACCGACGAGATGGAGCTCCGCGGTAACTTGCTCCGCAGTGAGCGGACCGCGGCGGCGTAATGGGTCGTCCCGATCGAGGTATCGGAGCCACCACTCGACGGGCATGCTTTCCGACAGGTCCTCGGGAACCTGAAGGGGACGCAGTTGGGAGTCCGTCGTCATCCTGTACAAATCGTACGCGACGTGGATCTGGGCTGCGTCGGTGACGATCTCGCAGCACAGATCGTTGACTTCCTTGATCTTGAACCGGCCGGCCCCGAACAATTGGTCGAGCAAGGGCTCATTGTTGAGAATGAGGTCGCAGAGAGCCGCCATCGGATTACGCTCCCAACGCAAGCCGGCGGGAAGCTGCCCAAATCCTCCACGGTTTTTGGCGAGAGGACCAGCAATTGTCCGGCGCGTAAGGAATTGCGCGGTTCCGCCGACGTCCTCAATAACCTGTTTTAAGATTGCCTCCCGCGGCCTGGCTGACGAAGATCTCGGAAATGGCCAATTGGTAAAGATCAGCGCGCAAATTTTGGCGCGCCTTCTAAAGCGCGCCGATCGGGGAAGCGGCGGGCCCTTCGGGCAAGAGGACCCGCCGCGCGCCTTCAGAACAGGAAATCGTTGCCCGCAAGCGCGTGGCCGAGACTCACGAGGCCCGCGATGTGGGGATCGTGACTCTCAAAGGCGGGCTCGGATCCCGCGTAGATCCGGGCTCCAAACTTCGACGATCCTCCTGACAGATCGTAGGAATAGTAGGTCTGACCGTCGAGGTTCACAGTTCCGGCAAAGTGCAGAGCTTCCGCACCGTCGACGGTTACGCTGCTCGACCCGAACAGGCCGAGTGAGCCGCCCGAGCCCAATTCGATGATTCCGTCGTCATTGGAATCCGAAAGCTGAACCGTGGTCAGCAGATGGTCGGGTTTCGTGAAATCGAGGATCCGGTCGTTGCCGGTTTCAGCCCGATTGTCGAAGATGAAATAATCGGGCCCGTTGCCGCCCCTCAGTTGGTCATCGCCACTGCCGCCGATCAACGTGTCGGTGCCATTGTCTCCGGAAACCCAGTCATTGCCGGCATCGCCCGAGAGCGTGTCGTTGCCGTTGCCGCCGTAGAGCAAATCGTCGCCCGACCCGGCGCGCGCGGAATCGTCGCCATTGTTTCCGCGAAGCGTCTCATTGGCAGCGCTTCCGAAGAGTGCATCACTGTCGTTTCCGCCGACAAGGAACGGATCGTCGACATACATGACAAGGAGCTGGCCCTGTTCAACGGTAGCCGGATTGCCGGTCGCGGCGTGGACCTGCGCGTCGAGCAGATAAGCGCGCGTGTCGCTATCGCCGAGCAGCGACGTGACGTCGAGAACGCCCGAACTTTCTTCATCCTGGGTGATGAACGCCGGGCCTCCGGAAAGGAATTGGGCGGGATTGAAACTGGCGACCTGCGCGACCTCGCCGCTCGCAATGTCATATTCCCAAACACGAGCGACATAGGCGTTGTTGCCCGGATCCTCCTGGACGACGACCCTGCCGTTGGCGACTGTCAGGTTGTCGAACATGTGGGCGCCAAGATCGTCGCTCTCGATGACGGCCTTGACCGTGCCGCCGGCAGTCGGATTGGTGATGTCGTTGAAGGTCAGCTGGTAGACCCGGGCCACGCCCGTGAAGCTGTTGGTTGTCGTGAAATAGGCGACGCTCGGATTATCCGGATCCCAGGCGAAGTCCTCCGGCCGGAGGAATGCGGTTACGCCTTCCGCATTGCTTTCGGCCTCGATCTGCGCGCCCGTCATATTGCTAACGTCGCCCCCGGTCCCGATCTCATTGAGAGTGAAAGTGCCATTGATCGGGTTGTCGTTGGCTTCGGAGGCCACGCCGGTGACCTTGATTCCGTAGAAGTCGCCTCCGGTCAGGCCAGCCTTGTCGATTTCGGTTCCCGTCGACTGCTTCTCGCCGATGTAGATGTAGACCTGGCCGTTGCCGCTAGGCGGGCTGCTGTCGTCGCTCAATGCGACGATGGTCTTGTCCTGCGCATAGGGGTTCGCGACAATGTTCTCGAAGGCGAGGTTGCCGAGACTGGGCAGCTCGAAGAGCGTTCCCGCGTTCGGACCGGTGACGATCGTCGCCGTGGCGCGTCCTTCAGGCGTGTTTTCCTCGCCGGTCAGGTAGATCCGGACCTGCGTTCCGAGGCCGTCGGCCGAATTGTACAGGGCCGAGGTCGCAGGCAGGTCGCCCGAGCAAAACCGGTTGAACGCCGTTGTCGCGCTCACATAATTGTCGGGCGCGTCGTCCCACTTCATGACCGACTTGATGAGGTCGTCGGCCGCGACGATTTCCAGAGTGTCGGTGTCGATGACGAGCCTGTCGATATAGGCGCCGGCCGATCCATGGTCCCGGACCAGTCCCGAGCCCGAGCCGAGCTCATGATTGACGAGAACGGTGATCGTACCGTCGCCATTGTCAAAGGCTCCGATACCGTCGGGAACGCCGCCGAACAGCCCGTCGGAGGGAAGCGGATCCCCGCTGGTGACGATCGAGGTGAAGTGGACGTTGGGCTCGGACGCGAGAAGGAAGGGATTAGTGGAGGTAGAAGGACCAATGGGCATCGACTCAACTCCCGGCTGGTTGGATCGGAACTGGCTAGGAGCGATCGATTGCAGGACGCCGCGGACTGGGTGACAGGGCGGGGACTCTTCGGTGACGGTGAACGGCAAGGTCGAGGGACGGCTTCCCCGGCTTGCCCATCTTAACCGGGGTTGCTTACCGGAAAGGTCGGTTCTGGTACCCGGTGCGAATGGCGCCGGGCCTTGCAACCCCTGACCGCGACGAACCGGGAAATCGGCCATCGCCGGTCCGTCCACCCGGGCGCCCACGGCCATGCCGGACCGAGACCCGGTGTAGACCGCCCGCGCGGGACAGGAAGGAGCGGCCGCAGACCGCCACGAACGCCAAAACCACGAGAGCAGGCCGGACGGCCGCGTCAATTTTGTTGCGGAGCGGCGCACTTCTCGTCGCTGCGGCCGCGTTCGCGCCCGCTGCGACAGACGGGTTCGAGCGCGAGATGAACGCAGCGATGGACCGGATGATGGGCGCGATGCACGTCCGCCGGGGGATCGATGCGGACCGCCGGTTTGTCGAGATGATGATCCCCCATCACCAGGGCGCGATCGACATGGCGGTCGCCGAGCTCCGCCACGGCGACAATCCGCGGTTGAGGCGAATCGCTCAGGAAATCATCGTCGACCAGCAGCAGGAGATCGCGGCCATGCGCCTCGCGATCGGAGATGGGCTTCCGCCGGCGGTGCCCGCTCCGACCAGGCCGACGGGAGGCGAGGGCGAACACGGACTGGCGAGACGATGAAGGGGATCCCGGCCGCGCTCGCGATCGCTCTCTTCGAAGCGGCCGCTCCGGTCCAGCCGGATCCGCAGGCGCCATGGGCAACCCATGTCCCACAAAGCCACCGCGACCGGGTCTATTCCGCCGAACAATTCTCGAACACCGTCTCGGTGACTGATCCGGTCGATGGAAAGGCTCTTGGAGTGATCCGTCTCGGCGACTCCCAGCCAGGCAATTTGAGCCCGCTCTACAAAGGTCAGCTGCTGGTCCACGGGCTCGGTTTCTCACCCGACGGGCGGACGCTCGCGATCGTCTCGATCGGCTCGAACTCGGTGACCTTTATCGACACCGCGACCAATTCAGTGAAGCACACGACCTATGTCGGAAGGTCCCCTCACGAGGCCTTCTTCACGCCCGACGGGAAGGAGGTTTGGGTCACCGTCCGGGGCGAGGATTATGTCTCGGTCATCGATGCCCGGACATTCGAGGAGCGCCTTCGGCTCAGGACCCCCAACGGCCCCGGTATGGCGGTCGTCTCGCCGGATGGGAGGTTCGGCTATGTCTGCTCCTCCTTCGTCCCGGAACTCGTCGTGTTCGACGTTGCCAGCCACAGGAGGGTCGGCGCAGTCCGGCAGCCGAGCCCGTTCTGCCCCAACATCGCGGTCAGCCCGGACGGACAGCAGGTGTGGTACACGCTGAAGGACATCGGCGCCGCCGTCGTGATCGACGCCAGACCCCCGTTCGGCCAGCTGAGGGTCATCCGGACTGGCCCGATCACCAATCACGTCAATTTCGCGCGCACGCCCAGGGGGCAGTTCGCCTATGTCACTGTCGGCGGCCTCAACGCGGTCCAGGTCTACCGCACCGACACGTTCGAAAGGGTCGCGACCATCGCTGTCGGCAAGTTGCCGCACGCCGTATGGCCCTCCGGTGACGGACGAAAGATTGTCGTCGGCCTCGAGAATGACGACCAGCTCGCGATCATCGATACGGCGACCAATTCGGTCGTCGCCAATGTTCCCGTCGGCCAGGCGCCGCAAGCGATCGCCTATGTCGCGAACGCGGTGCCGAGCGGCGACGGCTTGCGGAACCTCCAGCCGCCGGGAGCGGCCGGACCGACCATGACGGTCCTGCTGGGCGAGAACCAGCGGGCGTTGACCAGTGTTGCTTTGTTCGACCAGGGCCTGACTCAAATCCTCCAGGCCGCGGTCACCGGGCTGCTGCCGAGGCATCACTACCAACTGGTCCTGACCGCCGGCCCCGGCGGGACCGGCGATGCCGAACCGATCGCGGCCTTTACGACCAGCCCCGCCGGCTCCGCGGTCGTCAATGCGGTCGGGCCCATCCGGCAAGTCGTCCGGGGTGGCTTGGTTCCGCGACGCTACCTCGCGATCCGCGAGGGCGCTGGCCCGGCCGCCGGCGCCGTCGTCCAGGCGCAGCTCGAGCGGCCGTGAGGAGCGGGCCGGGGCGAGCGAACAGGAAAAACGACGGCGACGGCAAGGTTCAGCCCACCCGGCTTAACCCATTGTATTGTGACCAGCTTCGCTGCCGCTAGCATCGGCCCGCGCAAGGCAGTCCCGCATCGGGCTTGCAAATCCGGCGACCCACCCGATGCGGCCCTGACGGGTCTGGATTCATCCTCAGATAAAGGGTGGACAGACAATGACCAAGGCAATGATTCTCGCCGCGGCGACACTCGCTTGCGGGGCGGCTGCTCCATTGGCGGCTCAATACCATCTGCAGCCCTATGGACAGACCCAGGCGGTCGATCAGTCCATCGACGGGCTGATCGTGCACCTCGACAGTCTCAACGACCGGCAGTCGATCCGGCAATGTGTCTATGCCGCGTTGAACGAGGCGGAAACCAAGTACCGAGCCCGCCACGCCCGTAATACGTGCAGTCCCGGCGACGCCGTCCAGGTCAAGAGAATCACCAAGATCGAACGGCGCCTCGACGGAACGCGAGTGCTCGGACAGCTCGATGCCGGGATGATCCGGGGCTATTACGAGGGCGACGTCAACTTCCGCTGCGACGTCGACACCAATGGCTATGTCAGCTTCGTTAAGCTTGACCGCAATTATTACTTCGCGGGCAGCAATCCCGAAGGGGAGTGAGTCACCTCGTCCGAAGCGGCGCCCGCCGGGCAGTAGGCTGATTATGGCCTGGCCGAAGTGAAACGAGGCTTCGGTGGGCCGTTCGATTCCGGGCCCGGCGGCGGCCTTGAAGCGCTCGCACCTTCGGCATTGATCCATTGTAATGCGGACGGCCGCCTGGCCGCTAGCGGTTGGCGGCGAAAGACGCGCCCAAATCCGTCTTTCACGAACGGAAACCCGCGCATCGCGGCGTTCCCGATGGGACCGGATTTATCCGGAGATCGCAGGGGACCATATGATGACCAAGACCATGATCCTCGTCACCGCAGTCCTGGCCGGCGGCTCGGCTGCTGCGCTGGCCGCGCAATATCCGCAACCTTATCCCTATTCGCAGCCCTACCAGCAACCCTACCAGCAACCCTACCAGCAACCCTACCCGGCCCCGGGCTATGGCTACGGGCAAGAGAATGTGCTCGGGCAGATCATCGATTCTCTGATCGGCACGCGCTACAATGTCAGCGACCGGCAGGCGATCCGGCAATGCACCTATGCGGCCGTGAACGAGGCCGAGACCCGCTATCGGCCCTATTTCGGGCCGAACTGGCGCCGGCCCTATGCTGGCTACAACGGCAACATCCGGGTCTCGGCCATTACCGATGTCCAGCGCCGGTCGAACGGCGTGCGGGTCCGCGGACTGCTCGACACCGGCCTCTATCGAAGACAATCTCAGGGTGCCTATCAGGGGGGCTATGTCGGCGGCTATGGGGGCGACCTCAACTTCCGCTGCGACGTCGATTATCGCGGCTATGTCAGCAACGTCCGGATCGACCGCAACGGCGACTACCGGGGCTGACGGCGCTGTCTGCATGGGTTCAGCGAACGGCCTCTGGATGGCCCTCGCCGGACCGGATCATGCAGGCGCTTTTCCGGGCCTGAACACCGCACGAGCCGATGACGTTCGATCTTAGCGACCCCATTTTCAGCGATTCCGAAAGGGCCCGCGGCTATCTTGAGAGCCTGCACTGGCCTGACGGCGCGGAATGCCCGCATTGCGGGAGCAAGAAGGTGACCAGGGTCCGCGGGAGGTCCGGCCGGCCCGGTCTCCATATGTGCAATGCCTGCCGCAAGCAGTTTACGGTCACGGTCCGGACGATCTTCGATCACAGCAAGATCCCGCTGCACAAATGGCTCACCGCCTTCGCCCTCCTCACCGGAGACGAGGCGGGCATTTCCACCCACCGGCTGAGCCTCGAGCTTGGCATCACCGTCAGGTCGGCCTGGTTCATGAGGCATCGCATTCGCCAAACCATGAATGACGATCGCTCTCCGCTTAGCAATCAGGGCGAGGGAGGGGACGCACTCGGTGGAGACTCAAGGGGCGGCGTCTGATCCCCTCGATTGCGTTGGCGGCGCGCTTCCCTGGACCGCGCCTCGATCTCTTGGTTGCTGACCGGCGGCGTTGCAAGCGCACGACGGATGATGTCGTCAAACCGCCGGTCGGCGTCGCGCCCTTGGTCCATCTCTCGAACCCCGAACGGCGGCCAGGCCCTTGATGAGCGGATCAAGCCCGGCACCATATTTGCGCCACCTTTGCACCGAAGTCCCGTAGATCGGCTTGCGGATCTGAACCACGCTCGCGGTCCGAACCGGCCGATCCGACTTGTGGAATTCGACGCACTTGTCATCCCAGTCGAGCCCGAGGAAGGCGACCAGTCGTTTTGCCTGCTTCTCTGTGTCGGCGACCACGTCCTCGTAGCGGACCGTCGTCATGAAGCCTTCGGGAAGCACTTTTTCCCAATGCTCCATCAGCTCGCGGTACCTGCCGTAATAGCGGCCGAGCTCGGCCAGGTCGTAGGTGTGCGGCATGTCGTCCTTGAACAATTTGGTGAAGCCCGAGAGGCAGGTGTCGACCGGGTCTCGGAGCGTATGGATGACCCTTGCGTTCGGGAACGTCAGGTTGATCATCCCGAGGAAGAAGTAGTTGGTCAGCAGCTTGTCGGTGATCCTCCTCGAATCCCCGGCGCCGTTGCCAAGCGACTGCTGATAGCTCCGCGCGACGATATCGAGCTGCGCCGGGGTCATCGCCCCGGCCATGCCGGGATATTTCGGAAGCGACGGGAACCGGTCGCGCAGCGCCCCGAGGGCGTTGCTGAAATATTTGACCTCGCCGGCGCCATGAATGTCGGGGTGGCTCGACAGGATCTGTTCGACGAGGGTCGAGCCGGACCGCGGCATCCCGACGATGAACACCGGGCGATCGTCGTCGAGGCCGGGGTGCTTGCGATCCTCGAACACCTCCCTGGGGAAGCTGCCCTGGATTGCGTCGAAGAAGCCGAAGGTCTCCTCTTCCCTGTAATCGAGAGTCGCGCGCTTCAGCCGGCCGCCGATGATGTATCGCTCGAGCGCCCTCTCGTGCTCGCCGCGATCGTCGAGCGCCTTTGCAAAAGCGAAATGGAGCGGGATGAACCGGTCGCCTTCCCGATCCGGAACCGACTCCAGGGTTGCTTCCATGCAGTTGAAAAGCTCCTCGCCAATTTCGCTTGAGAAATCGACCAGGTCGTTGAGGTTGGCATAGCCGCCGTACATCCCGTCGTTGAGCTTAAGGGCCTTGAGAATATTGTCCCGAGCTTCGTCGAGCCTGCCGACCGACTTCAAGGCGACACCGTAGAAGTTGAGTGCTTCCGGACTCTCCGGCCGTGCCTTCAGCGCTCGCTCCAGAGCGTCGATCGCCTCGTCATAGCGGTCGGTCTCGTGAAGGATCTGGCCGAGCAGGATCAACGCGTCCGGATTTTCAGGCTCCTCGTCGAGCGCGAGCCGGGCGGCCTGTTCGGCAAGCCGCAGATTGGTTCGGCGGAGCTGCACTCGCGCCGTGATCAGCAGGGTCGAGACGGTCTTCGGAGCCAGCTTCAGAGCGTCTCCAAGCACTCGGAGAGCCTCGACGTCCTGGCCCTGCTCCTGCAGCAGAAGGGCGAGATTGTTGTGCGCCTCGATGTAGCGCGGATTCTGCTGGATGGCTTTTCGAAGGGCATGTTCCGCCTCGATCGGTCTCTTGTCCTGCTGGAGCAGGGTTCCAAGATTGTTGTATGCTTCCGGGTAGTGCTCGCGATTGGTCAAGGCGTCCTGATAGGCGAGGACCGCCCCTTCGAGATCGCCCGTCATCCGAAGGGCGTTGCCGAGATTGTTGGAGGCCTCGGACATTTCGGGAAGGGCCTGGAGCGCACGACGGTAATGATCTTCCGCCGCGCTGAAATTACCCTGCTCAAATTGGATGATCCCGAGGCTGTTGAGCGCCTGCGGATTGCCTGGATCGAGCCTGACCGCCTCCCGCAGCGCGGCTTCGGCTTCTTCAGCCCGCTTGGCCTGGCGAAGGATTTCCCCCAGGTTGGAATGGTAGCTCGAGGCGTGCGGATTGATCCTGATGGCGCGCTTGATCGACTGGATCGCCTCCTCAACCGGGCCCGAGGCTGCAAGGGCCGCGCCGAGGATATTGTGGGCATCGGCATTCCCCGGACGGGCGGCGATGACCTGCCGGCACACGCGCGAAGCGGGCTCGAACTGGCCGCGGCCGTACAATCGGCCGGCCATTTCGACGGCTTTCGCCGGAGTGACATCCACCTGGCCCGCCAGGGCCTTGCCGATCACGTCGTCAATCGACCCGGAGCGACCCGCCCGCTGCCGCGGTGCTTCGTTCCCGGACGCCTTGCCGATCGTCGCGCGGGCCCTAGCCGGATCCGCCATCCGTTGCGACGCGGGGCCACGCGGCGATCGGTCGCGCTTGTCGGCTTTCCGCCGGTCATGGGCCGGCGGTTTGCCGTTCGAGGTGCGTAGGGTTTCCCGCATCAGGATTGCCGGCCCCCGGCAAGCCGTGCTCCACGAAAGCCGCCACCGAGCTTGCCCGCCCTCCTTCGCCACCCGGCTTGTCCGCGGGTTGCAGGGGAGCCGCCTTGCGCCATCGGCATCGACACTTTCGCCGCCCCTATCGGCCGCCGAGCGGAACGACGATCCGGAGGAAGCCGCTGTGGCTCGTTACCCGGCTGTTGAACTCACCCTCGTAGCCGATCCTGAGGTCGGCCCGGCCAAGCTGCCCGCCGATGCTGACCCCGCCGAGGAACGTTCCGCGCTTCTCCGAGGATGACACCACGTTGAAGGCGCAGGCGTTGGTTGGGCACAGGAAGGACTCAGTGATCCTCTCGCGCTCGCTTCCGAACCGGTAGCGATAGCCAAGGTTAACCTCCGGAACCACGGCGCCGAACTGCCCCGCCCATTTGACCCCGCCGGTCATGTAGGCATGGCTCGCCTTCTCGCCGCTGACTCGGAGCTCTGCACCGCTGGCGCCCCGCTCGACGAAGCCGGACAGGCTGGCATGGGCGAAATCGAGGTTGAGATAGGGCGTGAGAATCGAATTCGGGCTGATCGGGAACCGTGCGCCGCCATGCAATCCCAGGGTCCAAATCTTGGCGTCTGGGCTGCCGGTCGGAGCTGCCGCGAAGTCCGCATCGGGAGCAAGGCCAGCAAAGTCGATTTGCCGCCTGGATTTGC
>DASSFK010000061.1:0-9341 GCA_035694565.1 Sphingomicrobium sp. | reverse complement strand
TGGCCAACGGCGACCGGTCTCGGAATTCGGCAGGAGAAGTCGGTCAACGCCGGCCCCTGGACCGACGTTGGACGGGTCGATTACATCCGCCGCGCGCCCTAGCTGACCCGGACCGCGGCCAACGACGCACGGTGTGGTTCGTGGCCTGGACGAGGGGCCTCGCTCACCCCGACAGTAAGGAACAACCGTCAGCCATTGCCCGTTCATGCCTGACCTGACATAGGACCTTCTGATGAATCGCCTGACGATCAGCGCCGTCTATTATTATCCCGACGAGGTTGGGATCGGCTGACGCGCGCCTAGTTCAGACGACCAACCTCGACCCGCTCGGCAGCCGCCCGGCGGGTTTTTTATTGCCCTTTGAAAGGAAACGCATGCTTCAGGAGACGATCGAGAGAGACCAGCCGGCAGGGAGCTGGCAGGACTATGTCGTCCCCCAGTGCTGGGAAGCCTTCACCGAGGACGACCATTCGGTGTGGGACCTGCTGTTTGCTCGTCAGGTCGAGCTTCTCGGGTCGCGGGTGATCTCGCCGTTCCTCGACGGGATCGATCTGCTTCGGCTGTCGCATCCGGGCGTTCCGGACGTGGAAGGATTGAACGCGATCCTGACACCAAGGACCGGTTGGCGGGTGGTAGCGGTACCGGGCCTGGTTCCGGACGGCATCTTCTTCGCGATGCTGGCCGAGCGGGTCTTCCCGGTCGGCAATTTCATCCGCACTCGCGAGCAGCTCGATTACCTCGAAGCGCCGGACTGCTTTCACGACATGTTCGGGCATATCCCGATGCTCGCGAACCACGACTTCGCGGAGATGGCTGAGCACGTGGGACGGCTGGGCATGGCGGCCTGCGCGGCAGGCGAGGCCGAGCGTGCCGCGCGCCTCTACTGGCACACGGTCGAGTTCGGTCTGGCGCGTGAGAATGGCGAATTGAAAATCCTCGGCGCGGGCCTCGCCTCGAGCTTCGGCGAGGCGCATTTCAGCCTGGAGAGCGGCAAGGTCGAACGGCTCCCCTTCTCGATCGAGCGAGCGGTAAGAACAGCCTACCGGCACGACGCCTTCCAGCCGCGCTACCTCGTTTCTCAATCGCTTGAGACAGTGATCGCGGACGTGCTCGCGCTTGACGCGGGGCGGCTGCTGTCGCTGCCTTCAGAGGGCTAGGCCGAGCGGCGCGCGCCTGAAGTGCTTTGCGTCGCCGCGCATCGGGATCTGAACAAGTGCGACCAATCCGGGCGCGTTGTCGAACAAGGCGAGTTCACCCTGGTGCAGGTGGGCGATGGCCTGGACCAGCGACAGGCCCAGGCCGGCGCCTTCCTCGCTTCGGCTCGGGTCGAGACGGCCGAAGCGGCGACGGGCCTCGTCTCGGCGCTCGGCCGGAATGCCCGGGCCGCGGTCCGTCACTCCGAGCTTGAGGGTCGAATCCTCGTCATGGACGAGGACGGCGATCTCGCCTCCGGAGGCCGCATATTTGATCGCATTCTCGATCAGGTTGCTCAGCGCCTGCGCGAGCAGTTGGCGATGGCCAAAGACGGGAACGACGACCGAGCTTCGATCGAGGCGCATGGCCGCACCGGCCTCCTCGGCGACCGGCTCGTACATTTCGACGAGCTCGCCAGCGAGCTGAGCGGGGTCGAACCAGCTGAACTGGTTCTTGCTGGTGAAGGCCTCGGAACGCGCGATCTCCAGCGCGGTCGTCAGGATCCGCATCAGCGAATCCGATTGGCGGATGATCGCTCCGAGCATCTGGTCGCGCTCTTCGGGAGTCTCGGCCGTCAGCGCCGCGTCGGCGGCGGCGCGCAACCGGCCGACGGGGGACCTGAGATCGTGCGCCAGGCTGTCGGTCAGCATCCTCAGCTCGCTCATCAGGGTCGAGATCCGGTCGAGCATCTGGTTGATCTGGCGCGAAAGCCGCCCGAATGAATCGTTGGCGCCGGAAAGCGGCACTCGGCCCGACATGTCGCCTCCACCGATCCGGTCGGCGACACTCACGATGTGATGGACGCGCCGGTCGACGTACTGGCCGAGGATCAGGCCGCAGAGCAGCCCGAGGATGACCGAAAGCGCAAGTGCGACGACGAGGGAGCGCTCGAGCGTTTCGCGAAGGCTGATTCCCGCCGAGACGGTGCGCCCGGTCAGGAGCCATTGACCATCGCCCACGGGCCTGAGGTTCACGCTCGCCTCAAGGACGGAGCTCTCCCCCTTCATCCTCAGAACCGCGGTGCGGGCTTTTCCGAACGATCCCGCGCCGGGCGAAACGACGGCATCGACATTGCCTTCGAGCGGCCTTCCTGAGCGATCGAGGATGCTCACGGCATCCTGGGGGTCTCCGGCTTCCGCCGCTTCCGAGACTTCGCGCTTCAGGGCGGCGGGGCCGCCGGCCCGATAAACCTGTCCAAGAGCCGCCGACTGTTCGGCGACCTGGCGACGAAGCGACGAGACGATCTCGTCGCGCGTCTGGAAGTGAATGAAGCCGATGATGAGGAGGTTGGAAGCGAAGGCGAGCAGGCCCGCGAGCAAGGCGATCCTCAGCTTGGTCGACATCAGGCTTCGAGCATGTAGCCGGCGCCGCGAACGGTGTGCAGGAGAGGCCGGTCGAAGCCTTCCTCCAGCTTGCGGCGAAGCCGGCTGACGTGGACGTCGATCACGTTGGTCGCCGGATCGAAGTGATAATCCCAGACCTGCTCGAGCAGCATGGTCCTCGTAACCACGCGACCTTCGTTGCGGGCGAAATATTCGAGGAGAAGATACTCCCGCGGCTTCAGCTCGATCTTCTTGCCGGCGCGCTTCACGGTTCGCGAGAGCGGGTCGATGACGAGATCGCCGACGGTTAGCCGCGGATCTGTCGCGACTCGCGCTTCGCTCCGGCGAAGCAAAGCGTTGGCGCGCGCAAGGAGCTCCGCGAAGGAAAAGGGCTTCACGAGATAGTCGTCAGACCCGCACTCCAGGCCTTCGATCCGGTCGCCGACCGACGCCAGTGCGGACAGGATCAGGACCGGAGTCTCGATCTTCGCGGCCCTCAGCGCCCGAAGCACGGACAGTCCGTCGATAATCGGCACCATGCGATCGAGGATGACGAGGTCGAAGGTGCCGTCGGTCGCTCGGTAGAGGCCGTCCTGGCCGTTCGCGACCTGCTCGACCGAGTGGCCTTCCTGCGAAAGGCCGCGGCTCAGATAGTCCGCGGTTTCCGCGTCATCTTCAACGATGAGGATCTTTCGGCCCATTGGCCCTCCGCCAGCTGCATACGACGCCGCTTACCGGCCCGGCAATGGCGGGGCGCCGCCCGGCGCGAGGGGGCATGGGGGAAACGCCGGGCGGCTTTCGGGAGAGTCGCGGGTGTCGATTAGTTGGTCTTGGTCTTGGACTGATCGTCCTTGACGTTCGTCTTCGCCTTCATGTGCGACTTGTGGACCTTGGCTTTCTCGGTCGGGGCTTTGGTATCGGTTGCCGCGGCAGCTGGTCCTGCGAGAAGGCCAATTGCCACGAACGATGCAATGAGATGCTTGGTCATAAAGCGTGTCTCCTATGCCGGCCGGTGCTCCGGCGAACCCAGCCAATAGGAGCGAGCGCTTTTCGTGGCCGTGGCTCGATCATTAAATCTTGTTCATTCAACCCGGCCCGGCGCGCTGGCATGAAAGGAGAGGGCTGGTATAGCCCGAGGCCAATGGCCGACGACGAAGTGCTTCGCGAGTATCGCACCGGATCCGACCCACGCACCCTGCGCGACGCGCTCGGCTGCTTCGCGACGGGCGTGACGGTCGTCACCTGCTTCGACCAGCAAGGGGAGCCGTTCGGGATCACCGCGAACAGCTTCACTTCGGTGTCGCTCGATCCCCCGCTTCTGCTGGTTTGCATCCACAAAAATGCGGCGTGCGCGGCGGCTCTCGCCGAAGCGAAGCACTTCGCAATCAACGTGCTCCAGACAGGGCAGCAGCCGGCGTCGATCCGCTTTTCCACGCGCGCTGAGGATCGGTTCGGGGTCAACGACTGGTCTCGAGGAGAGTTCGGGTCTCCTGTCCTTCAGGAGTCGCTGGGCGCCTTCGAGTGCGAGCGCTTCGCCATTTACGATGGCGGCGACCATGACATCCTGGTCGGCCAGGTGGTGAAGGCGAGCTTCAACACCGAGCTCGACCCGCTTCTCTATTTCCGAGGCCGCTACCGCAGGCTGCACTTCGACTAATCGACGATCAGCTCTTCCGGGTGCTTGATGAAGCGACGGACGATCAGGACGATGATCCCGCCGACGATCAATCCGGCCACCGCTGAACCGAGCGCGTAGACGAACCATTCGACGACCGGGCCGAGCGCCCCGACCGAATGGCCAGCGGCAGTGGACCATGAGTGCAGCGTGTGCGGCACGATCTCGAGAAAGTGCAGCTCTTCAAGACCGTGAACGATGATCCCGCCGCCGACCCAGAGCATTGCGGCCGTGCCGATCATCGACAAGGCGCTCAACATCTTCGGGACGACGCGGACCAGCATTTCTCCGAAATTGCGGGCCGCCGGGCTGCTTCGCCCCGCAAGGTGAAGGCCGATGTCGTCGAGCTTCACGATCAGGGCGACGACGCCATACACACCCGCGGTGATCGCCAGCGCCACCGCGATCAGTGCAATCGCCGTCGTCACCAGCGACAGGTGATCGAGGGCGGCCAGCGCAATGGCCATGATCTCGGCCGACAGGATGAAATCCGTCCGGATCGCGCCCTTGACCTGAAGCGCTTCGAGATCGGCCGGATCGGCCATCGCATCGACCAACTGCTCCTCATGCTGGTGGTCGTGGAGCAGGACTTCGGCAATCTTCTCGGTCGCCTCGAAGGCGAGATAGGAGCCGCCGATCATCAGCAGGGGAATGATCAGGAACGGCGCGAAAGCCGTCAGCAGGAGCGCCGCGGGCAGCAGGAACAGAAGCTTGTTCTTCAGGGAACCGGCGGCGATCTTCCCGATGATCGGAAGCTCCCGCTCCGGCGCCAATCCGACGACGTAGCGCGGAGTGACCGCCGTATCGTCGATGACGACGCCGGCCGCCTTGGTGCCCGCCTTGCCCGCCGCTCCGGCGACATCGTCGAGCGTGGTCGCGGCCAGCTTGGCGATGGTGGCGACATCGTCGAGGAGCGCGATCAGACCCGATGGCATTTGCCGCGCTTAGCCAAACTTGCGGTCGGCGCGCAATTCGCGCAGTGCCGCGCCCATGCTTGGACTGGACTTCATCAGGGCCGAACGCGCGGCCGTCGAAAAGGCGATCGAGGCCAAGGGCGTCGAGCTGGACGTCGACGATCTGCTGTCGCTCGACGGCGACGTCCGGAGGTTGAAGACGGAGATCGAGGCGCTTCGTGCCGAGCGCAATGCGATCAGCGCTCGGTTCAAGGATGTCGCTCCGAATGAGCGCGCGGAGCTTGGGCGTCAGGCGAAGGAAGCGGGCGCGCGGGCGGGCGAACTGGAGAACGACCTTGCCGAAAAGCAAGGGGTGCTGACCCAATTGCTGATGCGCGTTCCGAACATTCCCTGGGAAGGCGCTCCGATTGGTCCCGACGAGAGCTTCAACACCGTCGTCCGGCTGGAAGGCGAAGTCCCGAAATTCGATTTCGAACCGCTTGACCATGTCGCGCTGATCGAAAGGAACGACTGGGCCGATCTGTCACGGATCGTGCAGGTCTCGGGGTCACGGCAATATTGCCTGAAGGGACGGCTGGCGCTGCTCGAGACCAAGCTCATGGGTTGGGCACTCGAGCGGATCGCCGAGGCGGGTTTCACTCCGATCACCGTACCCGCCCTCGCCCGCGAGCAGGCCTTCCTCAACCAGGGCCAGTTCCCGGGCCACCGCGAGGAGACCTACGAAGTCCCGGCCGACGACCTCTGGCTCGCCGGGACCGCGGAAGTCGCTCTGACCTCGCTCCATTCGGGCGAGATCATCGAGGGCGACAAGCTGCCGATCCTGTACGCCGGCTACTCGCCCTGTTTCCGCCGCGAGGCGGGAAGCGCGGGCAAGGACGTTCGCGGGCTCCTTCGGGTCCACCAGTTCGTGAAGGTCGAGCAATATGTCGTCTGCGAGGCCGATGACGCACAGTCGGCGGGATGGCACGCTCGGCTGCTGGAGCTCGCCGAAAGCATGCTTCAGGCGATGGAGATCCCCTACCAGGTCATCGAAACCTCGACGGGCGACATGGGTTTGGGCAAGTTCCGGATGAACGATATCGAAAGCTGGGTTCCAAGCTTGGGCAAGTATCGAGAGACCCACAGCTGCTCGACGCTGCACGACTGGCAGGCCCGGCGCGCGAACATCCGCTACCGCGGAAGCGACGGGAAGGTGCGGTTCGCGCACACGCTCAACAACACCGCGCTGGCCAGCCCGCGGATTCTGGTCCCGTTGCTCGAGAACCACCAGACGGCCGACGGCCGGGTGAAGCTCCCCAAGGCGCTCCAGGAGCTGCTTGGGGGCGAGTTTCTGTGAACCCGAAGGCGGGGAAGTTCGACAAGGCAGCCGAGCTTCCGCTCTGGGAAGGCGACGACGCTCCTCCCACCGAACATCACTGGAAAGAGCTTCTGTGGAACGTCGGGCGGCTGCTCGGCACCTTTCGCAAGCGCGGTCCGCGGGGACCGGACGACGGCCAGCCGGTGCTGGTCATTCCGGGTTTCCTGTGCAGCGACCAGACGACCTTCTCGCTTCGCAAGCGGCTCGCGAAGCATGGCTATCGGGTCCACGGCTGGAAGCAGGGCTGGAACCTCGGCGCCCGCGAGGACACTCTTGAAAGGCTTCGCGAGCGGATCGAGAGCCTTGGCCACGACCGCAAGCTGGTGATCGTCGGCTGGAGTCTCGGCGGACTCTTCGCGCGGGAATATGCGCGCTACCGTCCCGATCAGGTGCGCGCGGTCATCACGCTCGGCTCGCCCTTTTCGGGCGATCCGCGCCAGAACAATGTGTGGCAGCTCTACGAGCGGGTCGCCAAGCACAGCGTTCTCGACCCCCCGATCCCGCGCGTGACCGACAAGCCGCCGGTTCCGCATCTGGCAATATGGTCGCGCCGGGACGGCCTGATTGCCCCGCGCGCGGCGCGCGGACTCGACCATGAACGAGACGAGGAAGTGGAGCTGGACTGCCACCATATGGCGTTCGCCATTTCGCCGGATGCGGCCAAGCAGGTGGTGCGAGAAATCGACAGGTTTCTGAAAAACCACGAATAAATGTACTGGGTTATTGTTTCGGTAATGCAAGAACCTCATCTTCGAGGTCATGAAGTGGGAACGCTCTCCCGCGCCGCTCGGCCCTTCGACTGGGAACGAGTTCGTTCATCCAGACGATCTTGCGCCGCCGACGTGGCGTCGCGTTGCCGAAGTCGCCTGGCATCTTCCACGCATGCTCGCGGGTCTCGGGCCGGTTGGACCGCGTGGGCCGGAGGCTGGACCACCGGCGCTGGTCATTCCCGGTTTCCTTGCAAACGATCGGACAACGATGGACATCCGCCGGGCGCTCGCTCGTGCCGGATGGCGGGTGCATCCGTGGATGCTCGGGCTCAACACCGGAGCGAAGCGCGATACGCTGAAGCGGCTCGAGAAGCGCCTCAAGGAGATCGGCAAGGGCCGCAAGGTGCTGGTCGTCGGCTGGAGCCTTGGCGGCATGTTCGCCCGGCAGCTGGCGCATCGCTGTCCGGAGAGGGTTCGAGCGGTCGTGACCTTGGGCTCGCCCTTTTCCGGCGATCTCAAGACCAACACCAATGTCCGTGGATATTATGAGCGGATCGCCGGTCATGATGTCTACGAGCCGCCATTCCCGCACCTCGGCGGCAAGCCGCCGGTACCGACTCTTGCATTATGGTCGCGCCGGGATGGGATCGTCGCTCCGAGCGCCGCTCGCGGCCGCGATCATGAGCGCGACAAGGCGGTCGAGATCGATACCTATCACACCGGCTTCGCGGTCCACCGGCCGGTGCTGAGCCAGATCGTCAACGAGATCCGAATCTTCCTGGGGGAAGCGGAAGGACGCCCGCCGGCGCTTCAGCCGATGATCGTCGCGGGTCCGCTCGCAAAGGCCTAGGATCACGCTTCCGTTCAAGGAGGCGCCCGGTTCTGCGGTGAGACCGGAAAATCGAGTGATTTGAGCCAGATACCTTGTCCTTCGAGTCGCGGGATTGACTCTCGACCCTGAGTCACGAGAAAAAGAACAAAAGTAGAACATAACGTTGCGAGTCGTGTGGTCGGAAGCCTTTCCCTGGTCGCCGGCGGCGGAAGCCGTGCGGCCGAAATTCATCAGCTCCCCAGCGGGCTGGGTGAGTGCTGGCGCTTGCCGGCGCCGCCCAGCCCCACCTTGTCGGAGCTGTTTGCAGGCTCTCCCCGCGATGCCGGCTGGGCGGGATTCCTGCTGGCTCAGGCGGACCGCGCCAAACCCGTGCTGTGGGTGCAGGATCGCATGGCAATCATCGAAAGCGGGCGCATCTATCCGCCAGGGCTTGGCAGCGGCGACCTCATCCACGTCGAGGCCCGGGACGCGAAGCTTGCGCTCTGGGCAATGGAGGAAGGACTAAGATGCTCCAGCCTGTCCGGAGTGATCGGCGAGCTGTGGGGCGATCCCGCGGCGCTCGACTTCACCGCGACGCGGCGGCTCGCGGTGGCGGCGGAACGTTCGCGCGTGCCGTGCTGGCTGGTTCGGCTGGCGGGGACCCCGAACCTCAGCGGAGCGCGGATGCGGTGGCGCATCACGAGCATGCCCAGCATCGCCAATCCCTTCGATCCGCGCGCGTCCGGCTCACCCGCTTGGGAGGCCGATCTGTTCCGCGCTCGCGGTCATCAGCCCGGCCGCTGGGGCGTGGCGAATGAGGCGGGTGCTTTCCATCTGGCTGCCGCACCTGGCCGTGGAACGCTGGGCGAGGTCGAGCGACTTCGGGCCTGACGATCCCGTCGTCCTGACGGTCGAGGGAACGCACGGTCCGATCATCCATGCGGTGACCCAGGCGGCCGCCGGGCGTGGAGCTCGGGCCGGTGCCCGGCTAACCGACGCTCGTGCGCTCGATCCGGCCCTGGTCGCGGTGTCAGCCGACCCGGCTGGCGACGAGGCGCTGGTCGAGCGGCTGGCGCGCTGGGCCGGACGCTGGTCGCCTCTGGTCGAAGTCGATGGCGCGGATGCGCTGCGGCTGGACGTCACCGGCGTCGCCCATCTGTTCGGCGGCGAGCGCGGACTGGTCGCGGACGTGCAGACAAGGTTCGCCGTGGCGGGGCTTTCGACCCGCGTAGCGATGGCGCCGACCGCGGCGGCGGCCTGGGCGTTGGCGCATTACGGTAATGCCGCAGCCGTGATCTGCGGCAAGGACTGCGGCGCGAAGCTCGCCGATCTGCCGGTCGCGGCGCTTCGGTTGCCGT
>DASSFK010000060.1:0-2113 GCA_035694565.1 Sphingomicrobium sp. | reverse complement strand
GATGAGCAGGAACTCCATCACGCCTTCCCGCGCCTTCTTCACCATCGCAGTGTCGGTGCGGATCGCCTGCCCGTCGGCGGCGGGCAATGCGCAGCTCGCCTGTGGCTTGGGAGGCCCCGGAGCGACTTCAACAAGGCACATGCGGCAGTTGCCGGCGATCGACAGCCGCTCGTGATAGCAGAAGCGCGGGATCTCCTTGCCGGCGAGCTCGCACGCCTGCAGGACGGTTGCGCCCTGCGGAACCTCGATTTCTGCGCCGTCGACGGTGACCTTGGGCATTACTTTTTCGCAGCCTCCACTGCTGGTGTGGCGACGGGCGCAGGCATCTGCGCGTTCAGCCGCTGGTAGAGCGCCTCTGAAAGCGCAGCGCGAAGCGCCGGGCGGCTGGCCTGAAGTTTAACCCCTGCACGCAGGCATTTGCCGAAATTGTCCATCAGCGCGCCAAAAGCGGCACTCTCTTCCTCGCTGACTGGCTGGGTACTGGCCAAAGCAAGGACGCCCGCCGGATTCGTGTCCGCGACACAGGCACCCATTTCATCGACGCTGATATGGCGACCGGTCACCGCGTACCAGTTGCGCTGGTATATCTGCTGCAACGGTAGCGGCTGAAGGGCGGCCGCCTGGTTCCGATCGAGCGCTGCCTCGGCCAGCATTCCACGGAGGATGTCCGGCGGGAAGCTTACGTGGCGTTCTTCAACCATGTCGTTGCTGAACTCAACGCCAAAGCACTGGACATTGCCCATCAGTTTGTTGGTCGCGGCTTCGGCAGCCTCCCTGGTCGCCGCGAGAAGGGCCTGACGCGCCAGTTCCCCCTTACGATTGTAGAGGCACTCGGCCATGCGCTTCGCGCCTTCCGCCTGGTCCTTTGCCGACAGGGTGGGACCGGGCCGGCGAAAATCACCGAGCCGGGAGCCTGTCGCCGGCTCAGCGAGCGCACTGGTCGATGCGAACCCAAGCACAGCGAGCAGGACGAAACCCAGCCTCGTCATTCGCTTTCCCCCTCGTCCTTCTCACGGCGAGTCTCGATCGTCGTGACGCGCGGTCCCCCGACGCGCGTAGCCGCAAGGGCAAGGATGATCGCGATCGCCACGACGATCATGAGGATCATCATCGTCATGCTCATTCCGCCGCCTCCAGCATGCCGCGGGCGGTCCGCTCGGCGATGCGGCGCTCCAGCTCCGGACGGAAGTGCCGGATCAGGCCCTGGATCGGCCAGGCGGCGGCGTCTCCCAAGGCGCAGATGGTATGGCCTTCGACCTGCTTCGTGACGTCGAGCAGCTTGTCGATGGTCGCAACGTCGGTGTCGCCGGTCCGAAGGCGCTCCATGATACGCCACATCCAGCCGGTGCCTTCGCGGCACGGAGTGCACTGGCCGCAGCTCTCGTGCTTGTAGAAGTAGGAAATGCGACTGATCGCGCGGACGATGTCGGTCGACTTGTCCATGACGATCACGGCGGCAGTACCGAGGCCGGAGCCGAGGGCCTTCAGACCGTCGAAGTCCATCGGAGCGTCCATGATCTCGGCTGCCGGAACGAGCGGAACCGACGATCCGCCCGGGATCACCGCCAGCAGATTGTCCCAGCCGCCGCGAATGCCGCCGGCATGACGATCGATGAGCTCGCGGAAGCTGATCGACATCGTGTCCTCGACCACGCAGGGCCGATTGACGTGCCCGCTGATCTGGTAAAGCTTGGTGCCTTCGTTCTTCTCGCGGCCGAAGCTCTTGAACCAGGCTGCTCCGCGGCGAAGGATCGTCGGGACGACCGCGATGCTCTCGACATTGTTGACGGTGGTCGGGCAGCCGTAAAGGCCAGCGCCGGCCGGGAACGGCGGCTTCAGGCGCGGCTTGCCCTGCTTGCCCTCGAGGCTTTCGAGCATCGCAGTCTCTTCGCCGCAGATGTAGGCGCCCGCGCCGCGGTGGACGAACACGTCGAAATCATAGCCCGAGCCCGCGGCGTTCTTGCCCAGTAGTCCGGCTTCATACGCTTCGGCAACTGCATTGCGTAACACTTCGGTTTCACGAATGAATTCGCCGCGGACGTAGATGTAACCCGCGCGTGCCCGCATCGCAAAACCGGCGATCAGAGCGCCCTCGATCAGCTTGTGCGGATCG
>DASSFK010000059.1:0-3016 GCA_035694565.1 Sphingomicrobium sp. | reverse complement strand
ACAAAGGTCGCCGTCGCTCATCCCTGCGACCAGGTCTCGCTGGAAAGCGCGATCAAGGCCGCCGAACTGAAGCTGATCGAACCGATCCTGGTCGGCCCTGAACATCGCATCCGGGAGGTCGCCGCCAAGCATAATCTGGATATCAGCGCCTTCGAGATCGTCGACGCCGAGTACAGCCAGGATTCCGCAGCGAAGGCCGTGGCTCTGGTCCGCGAGGGACGCGCCGAAGCCCTGATGAAGGGAAGCCTCCATACGGACGAATTGATGGGCGCAGTCGTCAAGCGGGATACCGGCCTTCGAACGTCCCGGCGGATCAGCCACTGCTTCATCATGGACGTGCCCGACCATGACCAGCCGCTGATCATTACCGACGCGGCGGTGAACATAGCGCCCGACCTCAAGGGCAAGATCGACATCACCCAGAACGCGATCGATCTCGCCCATGCGCTCGGCCAGAAAGAGGTGCGGGTCGCGATCCTGAGCGCGATGGAAAGCGTCAATCCGGACGTGCCGTCGACACTCGAGGCGGCAGCACTCTGCAAGATGGCCGATCGCGGCCAGATCACGGGCGCGCAGCTCGACGGCCCCTTGGCTCTCGACAATGCAATCAGCCCCGAAGCCGCGGCGATCAAGAAGATCAGCTCGCCAGTCGCCGGCCGCGCAACAGTCCTGGTAGTGCCCGACCTGGAAGCCGGGAACATGCTTGCGAAAAGCCTGTCATTCCTCGCCGATGCCGATGCCGCCGGAATCGTGCTGGGCGCGAAAGTGCCGATCATCCTGACCAGCAGGGCGGACGAGGAAATGGCTCGCCTTGCATCCTGCGCGGTCGCCCAGCTTCTGGTCGCGGCCCGGCGCGCCGACGCCGCCTCAGCGATCCAGTAGGCGCATCGTGGCCGACTGCATCGCGGTACTCAACGCCGGCTCATCGAGCATCAAGTTCGCGCTCTATCAGCACGGTCAGGACCAGCATCTGCTGTTCGGCGGACAGATCGAGCAGATCGGCGTCGCTCCGAAGCTCACCGTCAAGGATTCCGATGGCGAGAAAGTCCTCGAGAATTCGTGGGGCCCCAACGACCTCGATCATCGAACCGCGACGACGACGATCATCGAAACCGCCATTGGGTTGCTCGGCGGAAAGCCGGTGTCAGGCATCGGCCACCGGGTCGTGCATGGCGGAACGCAGTTCACGGCGCCCGCTATGGTGACGAAGGAAGTCGTCGCTTCGCTAAAGACCTTTTGTCCACTGGCGCCGCTCCATCAGCCCCACAACCTGGCCCCAATCGAAGCGATTGCGTCGGCGGCTCCACACATTCCGCAGGTCGCCTGCTTCGACACCGCCTTCCATCAGGCCCAGCCGCCACTCGCACAGACCTTTGCCCTGCCCCGCGAACTGACGGACTCGGGCGTGCGAAGATACGGCTTCCACGGACTTTCATACGAGTTCGTCACTGGCCGGCTGAAGGAGATCGCTCCCGACCTTGCGGCAGGACGAGTGATCATCGCGCACCTCGGTAACGGCGCGAGCATTTGTGCCGTGAAGGGCGGAAGAAGCACTGCGACGACAATGGGCTTCACCGCGGTCGAAGGCCTGGTGATGGGAACCCGCTGTGGATCGGTCGATCCCGGCGTCCTCATCTACCTGATGGACGAAAAGGGCATGGATGCCCGCGCTCTCGAAACCCTGATCTACAAGAAATCCGGGCTTCTCGGAGTCTCCGGAATATCGTCCGACATGCGGACATTGCGGCAATCGGAGGAGCCGAACGCCCGCGAGGCGATCGATCTTTTCATTTATCGCATCGTCCGCGAGATCGGATCGCTTGCGGCGGCGCTGGGCGGGGTGGACGGGATCGTCTTTACCGGAGGCATCGGCCAGAACGACGCCGCCACGCGGCGCGACGTGATTGCAGGCTGCGCCTGGCTCGGCGCCCACTTGGACGATGGGTCGAACAAGGGAATGGAAGGCCGCATCGACTCCTCCGCTTCACAAATTCCGATCTGGGTGATCCCGACCGACGAGGAACGGGTCATCGCCCGTCACACCGCCTCGCTGCTTCGGCTTTAGGTCAGGCGCGCCCGACGACGCCCAAATTGGCATCGAAGCATCGGCGAAGCAGCTCCAACTGCCCTTCGAGCTCATCCCGCCAGTCGAGCGGCAGATCCTTGCAGGAAAGGGCGTCGGAGGTCTCGCGCATCGCGACGAGCAGGGTCCGGCTGAAAGCGGCTCCGTTCGACTGCCAGAAGGATTCGCAATCGACCGCTCCGCGCTCGAGCAGCCTTGCGCCTTCCTCGAGCTCTTCGATGGTCAGCGGCAGAATGATGCCCTCGCACATGCGGCGAGACTAAGGCTGCCCGCGATCGAGCCTATCCAGATTTGACCCTAGATACAGGGAGGCCACGGGACTTTCGGCCCGTGGCCTCCGATCTCGCGAAAACCTGTCGTGCATTGGTCTAAGGGGACCTCAGGTCGGTGCGAGATTCCGTTTCAATTCAACTGCGCCACAATTGCGGATAGCCGCTCTTCAACTTGGCAAGCTTGGGCAGGTCGTTGACCACGACGTAAGGGCTTGTCGGATGCTTGCGGACGTAATTCTGGTGAGCCTCCTCGGCGACGTCGAATCCGCCCGATTCAAGTCGCGTGGCGATCGGTTTCCCGAAATGTTTCGAGACACGCATCCGGTCGAGGATGGCCTTCGCGACCTCCTTCTGCTGGGCGTTCTGCGGGAAGATCGCCGACCGGTACCTCGGGCCGATGTCCGGCCCCTGCCGATCGATCTGTGTTGGATCATGAGCGACCAACATGAAGATCTGCAGGAGCTGTTCGTAGCTGACCTGCGCCGGGTCGAAGCTGATCCGGACCGCCTCGGCAAATCCCGACCGTTCCGATACGGGCCGACCAAATCCGCCCTTCGTTCCTCCGGCAAATCCGGAGACGACATTCTGCACGCCCTTGACGTGCTCGAACACCGCTTCCGTTCCCCAGAAGCAGCCGCCGGCCAGCACAGCGGTCTGTGTC
>DASSFK010000058.1:0-3154 GCA_035694565.1 Sphingomicrobium sp. | reverse complement strand
GTCGACGGCCATGACGTCGAGGCGCTCGTCCAGGTGCTCGAGAACGTCCGCGACGCCGACATCGGACCGATGCTGGTCCACGTCGTCACTCACAAGGGCAAGGGCTACGGCCCGGCCGAGAATTCGGCGGACAAATATCACGGCGTCGTGAAGTTCGACGTTGTCTCCGGCGTCCAGGCCAAGGGCGCCGTGGGTGCTCCGAGCTACACGTCGGTCTTCGCAAAAGCCCTGACCGCGGAGGCGAAGCGGGACGACAAGGTGGTTGCGATCACGGCGGCGATGCCGTCCGGCACCGGCCTCGACAAGTTTGCCGAGACGTTTCCCGAGCGGATGTTCGACGTCGGCATCGCCGAGCAGCATGCCGTCACCTTCGCCGCGGGACTTGCGGCGCAGGGCTACCGGCCGTTCTGCGCAATCTATTCGACCTTCCTTCAGCGGGCTTACGACCAGGTCGTCCACGACGTCGCGATTCAGAACCTGCCGGTGCGCTTCGCCATGGATCGCGCCGGCCTGGTCGGCGCGGACGGCGCCACCCACGCGGGCAGCTTCGACCTCGCCTATCTCTGCACCTTGCCCAATTTCGTGGTGATGGCCGCCGCGGACGAAGCCGAACTCGTGCACATGGTTCACACCATGGCCGTTCACGACAGCGGACCGATTGCGGTCCGCTACCCGCGCGGCGAGGGCAGGGGCCTTCCGCTCCCCGAGACGCCTCAGGAGCTCGAGATCGGCAAGGGCCGGATCGTCAGGCAGGGCAGCAAGGTCGCGATTCTTTCGTTGGGGACGCGCCTCGCGGAAGCCGAGAAGGCGGCCGAGCAGCTCGAGGCGAAGGGGCTCTCGACGACCGTTGCCGACCTGCGTTTCGCAAAGCCGCTCGACGAAGAGCTGATCCGCCGGCTTCTGACGACCCACCAGGTCGCGGTGACGATCGAGGAAGCATCGATCGGCGGTCTCGGCGCTCATGTCCTGACGATGGCCAGCGACGAGGGCCTCGTCGATGGCGGGCTGAAAATCCGCACCATGCGCCTGCCGGACCATTTCCAGGACCAGGACAAGCCCGAGAAGCAGTACGACGAAGCTGGTCTCAACGCCCCGCAGATCGTCGACACCGTCCTCAAGGCGCTTCGTGTGAACAGCGCCGGCATCGAGGGGGCCAGGGCCTGATCGAGCGCAGGTCGCCGTTCTCCGTACACAAGAGAATCCAGAGCTTTCGATACGCCTGGGCGGGGTTGAGGCATTTCGCAGCCGTCGAGCACAACGGCCGGATCCATGCCGTCGCGACATTGGTCGTCGTTACCGCCGCGATCCATTTCAGGCTCTCCGCCGACGAATGGCGCTGGATCATCCTCGCCATTGCGCTCGTTTGGCTCGCGGAGACCCTCAACACCGCGATCGAGCGCCTCGCGGACGCGATCACGATCGAGCCGAACGAGAACATCGGCTACGCCAAGGACGTCGCCGCCGGCGCAGTGCTCGCCGCGGCGGTCGTTTCGCTCGTCATCGGCTCGACCATCTTCCTTCCGCGCCTTGCCGCATTGGCTCCCTGAGCGGTGGCCAAGGTCCGCGCAGACCAGTTGCTGGTGACCCGCGGCCTTGCGGAAAGCCGGACCCGCGCGCAGGCGCTGATCATGGCCGGCGCGGTGTTCAGCGGGGAGAGGAAGCTCGCCAAGCCCGGTGACATGATGAGCGAGGACGCCGCTCTCGAAGTTCGCGGCAAGGACCATCCGTGGGTCTCGCGCGGCGGCATAAAGCTTGATTACGGCCTCGATTTTTTCGACTTCGACGTGACCGGATCCGTCGCTCTCGACGTGGGCAGCTCGACCGGCGGTTTCACTGACGTCTTGCTCTTCCGCGGAGCGGCGAAGGTCTATGCGATCGACGTCGGAACCAACCAGCTGGCGTGGAAGCTTCGTAATGACCCTCGGGTCGTGGTCCACGAGCAGACGAACGCTCGCTTCCTGACCACCGAGCAGGTCCCCGAACCCGTCGACATCATCGTCTGCGATGCGAGTTTCATCTCGCTCTCGAAGGTCCTCGAAGCGCCACTGAAGCTGGCAAAAACGGCCGCTAAACTGGTCGTTCTGGTGAAGCCGCAGTTCGAAGCCGGCCGCGAAGAAGTTGGAAAAGGAGGAGTGGTCAGGGACCCTTCGGTTCACCAGCGCGTCTGCGCCGGAGCGTGCGAATGGGTCGAGGCTCAGGGCTGGACCGTCCTTGGGATCACCAAAAGCCCGATTACCGGGCCCGAGGGCAACGTCGAGTTCCTGCTTGGAGCAACAAAGAATGGCTGAAGCCAAAGGCCGCGAGTGGTGGAAAACTGCTCTCGTTACCGTTCCGGCGATCATCCTTTTAGGTTCGCTCAGCGGGCTTGTGTCCAATTCCGGCTATGGCAATTCCTGGTTCGACGGCCTCATCAAGCCCTTCTTCATGCCGCCGGGATGGGTGTTCGGGGTCGTCTGGCCGATCCTCTATGCGCTTCTCGGTGTCGCCCTCGCGCTGGTCCTCGCCGAGCCTCCGACCGCCAGGCGCCGAGGCGCGCTGATCCTCTTTTTCGCGCAGCTCGCGCTAAACTTCGCCTGGTCGCCGGTTTTCTTCGCGGCTCATGCGATCCAGCCCGCGCTGGCGATCATCGTGGTGATGGTCGGCCTTGCCGCCCTTTCGGCGAGCCAGTTCCGCCAGATCTGCCTGCTCGCCGGCCTCCTGATGCTTCCCTACCTTCTCTGGCTCTGCTTCGCAGCGGCTCTGAATTCGGCCATCGGAACCTTGAACCCGACTGCTTAGCGGCCGGTTTCGGCCCGTTCATCGAAAAAGCCGCACGGCTGGTCTTGTGTGGTATAAGCGCCGATCCGAAAAGGGGTGCGGGTTATGCGAGGTCTTCCTGCGGTTGGAATTGCACTGGCGGGAACGGCGATGCCGCTCGCGGCTCAAACGCTGAGCCTGCCGGTACCCGCGAGCCGGACGGAAGTGTCTCCGGTTCGAACCCAGGAATATGAGACCGTCCACCAGACGGACAAGATCGACAGCACGACCCAGGCGACCAATCTCCAGTTCAGGACCGACCAGTACGAGCGGATGACAGTGCCGGTTCGCATAGCCGGCCACGGCCCCTATCGTTTCCTGGTCGACACCGGCGCCGACCGCACCGCGATTTCAGCCG
>DASSFK010000057.1:0-4965 GCA_035694565.1 Sphingomicrobium sp. | reverse complement strand
TTGGCGCATCGCCTCGGCGGAAATCGTAACGTCCAAAGTCGTCCGCTGCGTTTCGGCATCGTTCACCGCATAATGCTTGATCGTCGAGATGATCTTGTTGGACTGGATACCGTCGATGAGAGCGCCGACCATGGCGCCGGCCAGCAGGGGGTCCTCGCCGACATATTCGAAATTGCGACCGTTCCGCGGCTCGCGCGCGAGGTTTATGCCGCCCGAGAGCATCGTGTTGTGTCCGGTCGAGCGCGTCTCCGATCCAATCATGACTCCGCCGGCGCGAACGACTTCGGGGTCGAAGCTCGCCGCGGTGGTCAGCGAGGATGGCAGAGCCGTGCTCGGGATCTGGCTATTGCGCACGCCCATCGAGGCGTCGGTCTGTGTCTGGTCCGGGATGCCGAGGCGTGGAACCCCGGGCACGAACCCGGCCGAGCCCTTGACCGCTCGGGTCTGGACGTAGGTCTTCAGCTCTGCCGAGACGATGTCGTCGGACACTTTCGACACGTCGGTGACCGCCTGGTCCGAATATCCGAATACGAGCCTGAGCTTCTCATCCAGCGTCATCGCCGCGACCGCCGCGCGAGCGCGCGCTTCGGAGGACAGGGAGGGATCGAGCCACGGCTTCGCGCCTTCGCTTCCCGCTACGTCGGGCTTTTGTTGAGCGGTGGCCACGGCGGGCAGGCACGACACGAATGCGGCAGACGCGACAAGTGCAACGATTTTCCTCACGACTTTCCCCCTGGCTCGATGAGGGAGACTGCCGCTTGCCAGAGACGTTCGCAATGGCCGATGCGCGCGCCAGCGCCAACAGGCTGGATTTTTCCTGGAAACCTATTATGTACCGTGCGATATGAATAAACTTCAGGCCATTTCCAACGCCCTCGGACCATGCCGGGGCCGCCCCCGCGAGTTCTGCGTGGACGCGGCGCTCGCGCAAGCTCTGCGTGTGTTCTGGGAAAAGGGCTATGAAGGCACCTCGCTCAGCGATCTGACCGAAGCGATGGGGATCACCCGCCCCAGTCTCTACGCTGCGTTCGGCAACAAGGATGCCCTGTTCCGCAAGGCGCTCGACCTCTACGAGACGGAGAAGCTGGCCTACATCCGCCAGGCGCTGGAGCAGCCTACGGCGCGGCAGGTCGCGGAGCGGATGCTCAAGGGCTCGGTCGACAATGTCATGAGCTGCGATCAACCGCACGGCTGCATGGGCGTGATCACGTCCGTCGCCTGCGGCTCGGAAGCGCAATCGGTCCGCGAGGAAGTGGTCAAGCGCGGCGACGCCGGCAAGCGCGCGCTCACCGATCGCTTCATCCGCGCCAAGGACGAGGGCGATCTTCCGGCGCATGTCGATCCGGAAGGGCTGATGCGGGTCCTCATCGCATTGCTTCAGGGAATCTCCGTCCAGGCCACCCAGGGGGCCACCCGCGATGAGCTCGATCGCCTGGTCGAAAGCGGTCTCGCGCTCTGGCCCAGCGCCTGATTTTATCGCTGGCGCCAATTTTTTTATTGGCCGGTACAGAAATCTTCTTGACGCCGCCCAGCGACCTTTGTACTGACCAGTACAGAAAGATTGGAGGCGTAACCCGTCACCGCTTTCTGACCCATCGACAGTCAAAGGGGCGGTGCGTCTGAATCAGAATTTTGTCTCAGGCGGGCCCGACACCCGCGAGTAAAGTCACAACAGACTGACAGCTGACCACGGCGGAGCTTCGCGCTCCATCGATCTGGTTTCTGCGTCTCCGGAAGAGCCGCACGCGCCGCGACACCGTCCCGGCGAACGATGGCGCTCGTCCGGCAAAAAGAGGGAGAAAGACATGGCCTATCTGGCAAAGATTGAAATGCAGGACTCACAGCCATTCGCGCTTGCCGCGCCCGCTCCTGCAAAGCCGGCGTTCTCGCCGCTCGAATGGTCGGTCATCCGCCTGGCGCGGGTCGACCGTCTGTGGACGATCCGCACCGCCGGACGCGTCCGCAAATTCTGGAATTGGGTGATCGGCCGCGGAAATCCGGAGCTCGCCAATCCCAGGCTCGAAGCGCTCCGCCGGATGGCGGTGCTGACCTGGCACTACGGCTTCACCGTGCCCGGCCGCGACATCTCCGAATTCCTCTCCGCCGGCTTCTCGTCGGACCAATACGAACTGATGGCCGGACGCATCAATTCGATCCTCAGTACGCCGCGAAGGATCGCAGCATGAACATGATTTCAAAGGTTACCTCCGACGGCGAGGCGACGCGCGTGCGCGTCGACTTCTCGCGCAGGCCGATATGGCAGCGCGCGGCAATCGTCGGAACTCCGCTCGTCGTGCTTGTCGCGGCCGTCACCCTATGGACCAGCGACCCGTCCCCCGCCGCTGCTCCTCCCCTCCCCATGGTGACGGTCGCGGCTCCCCTCCACAGCGAGGTGAACCTGTGGGACGATTATGTCTGCCGTTTCGAAGCGAGCCGCACCGTCGAGGTTCGCCCGCGCGTGTCGGGGCAGGTCGTCGCAATCCACTTCAAGGACGGCGCCATCGTCCAGAAGGGACAGCTCCTGTTCACGGTCGATCCGCGGCCATTCGCGGCAGCGCTTGCCGAAGCGCGCGCCGGCGTCGCGACCGCGCAAAGCGAGCTTGCCCTTGCCGAGCTCAACCTTGGCCGTGCTCACCGTTTGCTCGAAGCCAACGCCGTGTCGCAGGCGAACGTCGATCAGTTGACGGCGCAGGTGCGGAATGCCCGCGCCTCGCTCGCGGCGGCGCAGGCCCGGGTTCAGCAGAGGGCGCTCGACGTTGAGTTCACGCGCATTCGTGCACCCATCAGCGGCCGGATTTCCGATCGCCGGATCGACGCTGGCAACCTCGTCAGCTCGGGCGTCGATGGCGGCACCCTGCTCACGACGATCAACGCGCTCGACCCCATCTACTTCACGTTCGATGTGCCCGAATCCCTCTATCTCAAGGACTCGCGCGAGCGGCGTTCGGGGGCCCAGGGCGACGTTGCGGAAATCCGCTTGCAGGACGAAGCATCGTACAACTGGCGCGGAACCCTGGACTTTACCGATAACGGCATCAGCCAGAACTCGGGAACGATCCGGGCCCGAGCGGTCGTGCGCAACCCAGACCTGTTCCTGACCCCGGGAATGTTTGGGAACATGCGGCTCGCCGACGGCGGGACGACCCAGGCCCTCCTCGTTCCCGATGCGGCCATCCGAACCGATCAGGCGCGCAAGATCGTGCTGACCGTCGGCAAGGACGACACCGTCGCGGCCAAGCCGGTCGAGACGGGACCGCTGGTCGGCGACCTTCGAGTGATCCGCTCCGGCCTGACCCGAGTCGACCGGGTCGTCGTGCAGGGCGTGCAATTCGCAATGCCCGGCTCGAAGGTGAAGCCGCGAACCACCCAGATCCACTCCGCCGGGGGTGCCGCGCCCAAGGCTCCGCCGCCCGACATGCCAAGCGCCTCCCAGGCGACCCTGGCTGCAAGATAATCAAGGCAAACTCCGATGCAGTTCAGCCACTTCTTCATTCGGCGCCCGATCTTTGCCGGCGTCATCGCGATCATCATCACGATCGTCGGCCTGTTCGCCTATTTCGGGCTGCCGGTTTCACAGTTCCCGAACGTCGTTCCGCCGACGGTGACGGTCAGCACCAACTATCCGGGTGCGTCCGCCGAAACCGTCGCGGACACGGTCGCAGCGCCAATCGAGCAGCAGATCAATGGCGTCGACAACATGCTTTACCAGTCGTCGCAATCGACCGGCGACGGGCGGGTGACGATCACGGTCACGTTCAAGATCGGCACCGATCTCGATACCGCGCAGGTGCTGGTTCAGAACCGCGTCGCATTGGCGGAGCCGAGCCTTCCCGAAGAGGTTCGCCGGCAGGGCGTCGTCGTTCGCAAGGAGCAGCCTTCGTGGCTGATGGCCGTGAACGTGCTGTCGCCCGACGGCTCGCTCGATCGCGGTTACGTGTCCAACTACGCGCTGACCCAGATCCGCGACCGGCTGACCAGGGTCGATGGGATCGGCGACGTGCAGATCTTCGGCGCTCGCGATTACGCGATGCGCGTCTGGATCGATCCCGGCCGCGCTTCGACGCTTGGCCTGACCGCCGGCGAGGTCGTGAATGCCCTGCGCAGTCAGAACGTGCAGGTTGCGGCGGGCGTCGTCGGCCAGCCGCCGTACGACACCGGCGCTGCCCAGCAGCTCAACGTCGAGACCCAGGGCCGCTTCAAGACCGCTGACGAATTCGCCAATATCGTCATCCGGACGGACCAGACGACGGGCGCAATCGCGCGCCTTCGCGACGTTGCGCGGGTCGAGCTCGGTGCGAGCGACTATGGCGTGAACGCCTATCTGTCAGGCACCGACTCCATCATCCTCGGGATCACTCAGCGGCCCGGGACCAATGCGCTCGAAGCCGCCGAAGGCGTGAAAGCGCAGCTCGCCGATGCGGCGAAGAGCTTCCCCAAGGGACTCGAGTACCGGATCATCTGGAACCCGACCGAATTCATCAGTGAATCGATGACGGCCGTGCAGGAGACGCTTCTCGAAGCGATGCTGCTCGTCGTCCTGGTGATCATCGTCTTCTTGCAGAGCTGGCGTGCGGCAGTCATTCCGATCATCGCGATCCCGGTGTCGCTGATCGGCTCCTTCGCGGTGCTGTTGGCGCTGGGATATTCGCTCAATACCCTGTCGATGTTCGGACTGGTGCTCGCCATCGGAATCGTGGTCGACGACGCGATCGTGGTCGTCGAGAACGTCGAGCGGAACCTCGAACACGGAATGACTCCGCGCGAAGCAGCGCATCGTTCGATGGACGAAGTGTCGAGCGCTCTGGTCGCGATCGTCCTCGTGCTTTGCGCAGTGTTCGTGCCGGTCACTTTCCTCACCGGCATCACCGGCGAATTCTACCGCCAGTTCGCGGTGACCATCGCCAGTTCGACAGTTATCTCGCTGTTGTTGTCGCTGACCCTGTCTCCGGCGCTCGCCGCGATGCT
>DASSFK010000056.1:0-5386 GCA_035694565.1 Sphingomicrobium sp. | reverse complement strand
CCACGCGGTTCATTGCGGCGCCTCCTGACGGTCCGGATGGGCGGCCGCAAAGGCCTCCAGCCGGTTCGCATTTTCGTCGGCTCGCACCAGCGTCGGGTAGTCGTCAAGCGGCACGTTGAACCGGCGGGCATTGTAGAGCTGAGGGACGAGGCAGATGTCGGCGGCCGTCGGCGCGTCGCCGTAGAGAAATTTGCCGGCCTTCGGAGCGGCCATCGCCTCGAGCGGTCGAAGACCTTCGGTGATCCAATGCGCGTACCAGCCGTCGACCTCTTCCTGCGAATGACCAAGCTCGCCCTTCAGAAATTTGAGCACTCGGAGATTGTTGAGCGGATGAATGTCGCACGCGACCATCATCGCCAGTGCGACGACATGGGCCCTCTCGGCGGCCGATGCCGGAATCAGCGGCGGGACCGGGAACCGAATGTCGAGATAGTTGAGGATCGCAACGCTCTGGACCAGGCGATGGCCGTCGATCTCCAGCATCGGGACGAACCCCTGCGGGTTCAAGGCCCGGTATTCCTCGGACTTCTGCTCGCTTTCGAGCAGATTGACCGGGCGCTGCTTGTAATCGATCGCCTTCATGTTGAGGGCGATGCGAACGCGATAGGCTGCGGACGACCGGTAATAGTCGTATAGAACGGCTTGCGGCATGCGTCGCGCTTAGCGTTTGGAGCGTTGTAGCGCCATGCCGTCAACGGTCATTCGCCGCTTCATGTACGTGCCCGAGGCGCGCGAACTGACGATCGAGTTCGTGACCGGCCGGCGGTATATTTATTCGGACGTGCCGAAGGCGGATGTGGAAGAGTTCCGCGCTGCCTTTTCGAAAGGCGAGCATTTCAATCGCCACATCCGGAACAGCTACCCCTGGCGCGAGCTCGCTCCTGCGGGAGAAGAGGGTACTTAGCCCTCGCCGCCCTCTTCGGTTTGGAAGATGCTCTCGACGGCGTCGACGCGGGCCGAAAGACGAACAGTCTCACCCTCGACTTCGGCGACCAGGCCGGCCGGGATGAAATGATGATGACCCTCGTGAGAGCCGGATCCGCTGCTGTCGCGGGTCAGCTTGATTCGGTCGCCTTCGATGCGATCGACCTTTCCGAGCGGTGTGCCTTCGGCGTCGATGACCTGCATATGTTCGCGGACTTGATCGAGATTGCTCATTCTCATCTCCCTTGGTGGGACTCGGAGGAAGCGGCCATATACGCCCGCAGCAATGTCGTGTCTCCGGGCAAGGCGGTTACCGCCGCATGTCGGAACCGCATTCCGCCAGCTTCGTTCGTTTCGCCAATACAACAGAGTACAGGGAGTGATGTGATGGCCGACGATCGTGAATCCGTAGACCGCACGACCATCGTGGAGACCGGCGGCGGCGGAGGCGGCGGAGTTCTGGCCGTGGTCCTGCTGATCGTCGTGGTTCTCGTCCTTCTGTTCCTTTTCCGGGATCAGCTCGGCTTCGGGACCAAGACGACCGAAGTGAACGTCCCCGACAAGATCGAGGTCAACGTCAACTGATCGACCAAATCGCGCGGTAGGCGAGTCCCGCGCGTCTCGGGCGCAGTTCCAGCAGGGGCTGCGCCCGTTTGAATATCGGCGCCACAGGCTCTAACGCGGCGCCATGCAGGGAACCGATCTCCGCTACATGAGCGGCTTTGGCGGCCACTTCGAAACCGAGGCCGTCGAAGGCGCGCTTCCGAAGGGACGCAACAGCCCCCAGCGGCCGGCCTTCGGTCTTTATGCCGAGCAGCTTTCCGGCTCCGCGTTCACGGCGCCAAGGAACGAGAATCGACGGAGCTGGCTTTACCGTCTTCGTCCGACCGCGGATCATCGTCCATTTGCCCCTTACGAAGGTGCAAAGCTGTTCGCTCCCGGGACGGTCAAGGAGCCGCTCGCTCCTAATCGGCTGCGCTGGAACCCCCCTTCGGACCTCCCCGAAGGCTGTGATTTCGTCGACGGGATGGCGACCATGCTCGCCAACCGCGATCCTTCGGATCTCGAAGGCGTGGCGGTGCATCTCTATCGTGCGCAAAAGTGCATGGAGAACCGAGTCTTCGTCGACTCGGACGGCGAGCTTCTGATCATCCCGCAGGAAGGCGCGATCGAAGTCCAGACGGAGCTTGGACGGATCGAGGCCGGGCCGGGCGACGTCGCGCTTGTGCCGAGGGGCATCAAGTTCCGGGTGAAACTGCTGGACGACGAAGCGCGAGGCTATGTCGCCGAGAATCACGGGCATCCCTTCCGCCTTCCGGACCTCGGTCCGATCGGCTCCAACGGCCTCGCCAACCCGCGCGACTTCGAAGTGCCGGTCGCATCGTACGAAGACCGCGACGAGCCGACGGAGATCGTCCAGAAGTTCCTTGGAAGCCTGTGGACGACGACGCTCGATCATTCCCCGCTCGATGTCGTGGGATGGCACGGGAACTATGCGCCGTGGCGGTACGACCTTAATCGCTTCAACACGATGGGGACGGTCAGCTTCGACCACCCCGATCCGTCGATCTTCACAGTGGTCACCAGCCCAAGCAACGTTCCGGGCCGGGCGAATGCAGACTTCGTCATCTTTCCCCCGCGCTGGATGGTTGCCGAGGACACCTTCCGCCCGCCCTGGTTTCACCGCAACGTCATGAGCGAAGCCATGGGCCTGATCCAGGGCGCTTATGACGCCAAGGCAGACGGCTTCGCGCCCGGCGGCCTGAGCCTCCACAATTTGATGAGTGGGCATGGCCCCGATGTCGAAAGCTGGAAGAAGGCGAGCGAGGCGGAGCTGAAGCCGGCGAAGATCGACAACACGCTCGCTTTCATGGTCGAGACCTGCTGGCCCTATCGCCCGACGCGGTTCGCGCTTGATCGCTCCCAGCCCGACTATGACGAGGCCTGGGCGGGTTTCCCGAAGGCAAAGCTTCCGGAATGACGCTTGACGACACGCACGATCCCGGCCGAATCAGCTGGGTCGAGGGAGCCGGGCCGGCGAGCGACTTTCCGGTCCAGAACCTCCCGCTCGGGATTTTTAGCGAGTCCAAGGGCCTGAGGCGGCCGGGCGTCGCGATCGGAGACTATATCCTCGACCTTGGTGCGGTGGCCGATTTTCTCGACGAGGAATGGAGCGACGATCTGTCGCAGCCGATCCTGAACGCATGGCTTTCCCGTGGCCCCGAAGTCCATCGCGCTTTGCGAAATCGCCTTTCCGAACTTCTGACGGACGAGCGCTATCGCGATGACCTCGAGATGCATCTGATCGGACAGAGCGAGGTCCGGATGCACGTGCCGTGTCTGATCGGCGACTACACCGACTTCTATGTCGGAATTCATCACGCAACCAACGTCGGCAGGCAGTTCCGCCCCGACAGTCCGCTGCTTCCGAACTACAAATATGTCCCGATCGGCTATCATGGCCGGGCGAGCTCTGTGCGGCCTTCGGGCGAGTCCGTCGTTCGGCCGTCAGGGCAACGGAAGCCGCCTGAAGCCGAAGCTCCTGAATACGGTCCGAGCCGACGCCTCGATTATGAGCTCGAACTCGGAATCTGGATTGGGCGCGGTAATGATCTTGGCCAACCGATTCCGATCGCCGAGGCGAGCGATCACATCGCCGGCTACTGCCTGCTCAACGACTGGTCCGCGCGTGACCTGCAGGCGTGGGAATATCAGCCGCTCGGGCCGTTCCTGGCGAAGAATTTCCTGACCAGCGTTTCGCCGTGGATCGTCAGCGCGGATGCGCTGGCGCCGTTCCGTTCGGTGATTCCACCGCGTCCCGAAGGCGATCCACAGCCTCTGCCGTATCTCGACGACGCCGCCGATCGGCAATCCGGCGGGCTCAACATCCAGCTCGAGGTTACGCTTTCGACCGAGCAGATGCGGAAACAGGGTCTGGCGCCGCAGGTGCTGTCGCGCGGCACCGCGGATTCGGCGATGTACTGGAGCGCCGCGCAGATCGTCGCGCATCACAGCTGCAACGGATGCAATCTCCAGCCGGGGGACCTGATCGGTACCGGCACGCTTTCGACCGAGAGCGAACAGGGCCTCGGCTCGCTGCTCGAAATCAGCCGTGGCGGAAAGCAGCCGATCGAGATTGAAAGCGGCGAGAAAAGGAGCTTCCTCGAGGACGGCGACGAGATCGTGCTCCGCGCCTGGTGCGAGCGTGAAGGTGCGGTGCGCATCGGCCTTGGCGAATGCGCGGGCCGAGTTGTCCCGGGCGCTTAGCAAGCATCGGTTCAGTCGGGCCGGTGTTATAGCGAGTCCATGGCTCGGGAATTCGACCGCCGCGCATTGCTGGGAACTGCCGCGCTGGGCGGCATTGCCTGGCTCGTTTTCCGCCCGTCATCGGGCGAGGCGACCGTTCGATTTGAAGTCACGCATACGCCCGCGCAGTGGAAGCAATTGCTGGGCCCGGAGCGCTATTACGTTCTGCGCGAGGCCGGGACGGAACGGCCGTTCACCAGCCCGCTGAACGAGGAGCACCGCCGAGGCACCTTCGCCTGCGCCGGTTGCGCGCTCCCACTGTTCAGTTCGACGACCAAATTCGAAAGCGGCACCGGCTGGCCCAGTTTCTACCGGCCTTTTCCGCATGCGGTCGCCGAACGGTCGGACCACAGCATGCTGATGGATCGCACCGAAGTGCTTTGCGCTCGCTGCGGGGGTCACCTTGGTCACGTCTTCCCCGACGGTCCGAAGCCGACCGGTCTTCGCTATTGCATGAACGGCCTGGCGTTAAGGTTCCGGGCAGCTTGACGGTTTGGGAGGCGCAGCAATGCTGATTGCGCTCCTCGCCTATTTCGGCGGCATGCTGACGATCGTCAGCCCCTGCATTCTTCCGGTCCTGCCGTTCGTCTTTGCCAATGCCGGCCGAAGCTTCACCCGCGGCGCCCTGCCGATGCTTGCGGGAATGGCGCTGACCTTCGCCATCGTCGCGACGCTTGCCGCGATCGGCGGGAGCTGGGCGGTCCGGGCCAACGAAGTGGGACGCTGGGTCGCGCTGCTGCTCCTCGCATTGTTCGGACTGGCGCTGGTGTTCCCAAACTTGTCCGATCGAGCGACCCGCCCGCTCGTCGCTCTGGGTTCACGCCTGTCGGAGCGGCACGGCCAGGAATCGATCGGCTCGTCCGCGGTGCTCGGAGTGGCCACGGGCCTGCTCTGGGCCCCCTGCGCCGGACCAATCCTCGGCATCATCTTCACCGCCGCAGCAATTCAGGGCGCAACGCTCGGAACGTCCTTCCTGCTTTTGGCTTATGCGCTCGGCGCGGCGACTTCGCTGGCGCTCGCCTTGCTCGTGGGCGGCAAGGTCTATCAGCGAATGAAGGGCTCGCTCCACGCGACCGAGTGGGTTCGCCGGGCACTCGGCCTGCTCGTCATTGTCGGAGTCGTCGCGATTGCGCTCGGCCTCGACACGCGTGTCCTG
>DASSFK010000055.1:0-4506 GCA_035694565.1 Sphingomicrobium sp. | reverse complement strand
CGGCCGGGGCGGGACCCTGAGCGAGCGGCTCGCGTCCTCGCCCGCCGTGGGTGGCGGAAAGGTCTTCACGATCGACACGCAGGCGACCGTCAGGGCGTTCGACGCCTCGACCGGCGGCACGGCCTGGTCGACCCAGTTCGGGGTTGAGAAGAACAACAACGCCTCGCTGTTCGGCGGCGGCGTCGCTTACGACAACGGCCGGGTCTACGCGACGAACGGCCTGGGCTATGTCGCAGCGCTCGATGCCCGCAATGGCGGCATCATCTGGCAGGTCCATCCGACCGGCCCGCTGCGCGGCGCCCCGACAGTCGTCGGCGAGTCGGTCTACGTGATCACGCAGGACAACCAAATCTACTCGCTCAAGGCGAGCGACGGTTCGACCGACTGGTCGCAATCCGCGGCGCTCGAAATCGCCGGCGTGTTCGGTTCGGCAAGCCCGGCGGTGGGTCAGGGCACGGTCGTCGCCGGCTTCTCGTCGGGCGAGCTCAACGCCTATCGCTACGAGAACGGCCGCCTGGTGTGGCAAGACCAGCTCGCCCGGACCAGCATCCGCACCAGCGTCGCCTCCATCTCCGACGTCGACGCCGACCCGGTCATCGACAGCGGACAGGTCATCGCCGTCGGCCAGGGTGGTCGAATGGTCTCGATCGACCTGCTCACGGGCCAGCGGCAGTGGGAGCTGAACCTTGCCGGCATCTCGACGCCGTGGGTTGCAGGCGAGTGGATCTTTGTCGCGACGGACGATGGCAAGATCATCTGCGTTTCCCGCTCAAGCGGTAAGATTCGCTGGATCGCCCAGGCCCCGGCCTTCCGTCACGAGAAGAAGAAGGCCGGCCCGATCAACTACGTCGGCCCGATCCTCGCCGGCGGGCGGCTGATCGTGGCGAGCTCCGAGGGCGCGCTGATCAACATCGATCCATCGAACGGATCGTTCCAGAGCCAGACGAGCGTCCGGGGTGGAGTCCACCTGCCTCCGGTCGTCGCAAACAACATGTTGTACATCCTCGACGACGACGGGCGTCTGCACGCCTGGCGCTGAGGGACGGTTGATTGTTGTGCGGCGCGCTTGTGACAACCATTCAGGCAAGCGAGTGTAGCTGAACGGTAGAGCAGAAGCTTACCAAGCTTCCGGATATCCCCTGGTTTACGCCGTTTTCGCGCCAAGAATTGCCAATTGCGGTCTGGAAATCAACGGCAACGGCGTAAGAACCCTGGGCCCAAAAAGTGTGTACGTAATACGCACATTGTATTCGCGTTTTTTAGAATACGTCTGTGCAATGTGAGTATGAAAAGCAGAGACGTAATCGAGAAGATCAAGGCCGCTGGCTGGTATCAGGTGGCCACAAAGGCAGCCACCAGCAGTTCAAACACAAGACCCGCAAGGGCCGCGTCACCGTGCCGCATCCCAAGGCCTCTCTCGCCAAAGGTACGCTTCACTCAATCGAGCGCCAGAGCGGGGTGAAACTCCTCCAGTGACTTGACTCTAGGGATTCTATGTGTATCTATACACACAATCCTAATACAGGAAACAGCAATGGCTACCGAAGTTTTCACCGGCGTCGCTGAACGGGCGGACGATGGATATAGCGTCTACTTTCCCGATGTTCCCGGCTGCACCTCTGCCGGCAAGTCCTTGCTCGAGGCTTTCGCCAACGGCGAGCAGGCTCTCGCCTTTCATATCCAGGGGCTTGTGGAGGACGGCGAGGATCTTCCACGTCCCTCGACCGACGTTCGGGTCGAGGACGACGTCCAGGCCGTGGCGTTCTTTCTCGCCCGGGTCGATTTGCCGGGAAAGGCCGTGCGTCTCAATATTACGATGGACGAGGGTTTGGTCGCTAACATTGACCGCATTGCCAGAAATAGATCGGCATTCCTTGCCGAAGCCGCCCGTCATCGACTGCGCGAGCTCGCCGACGCCTGATTAGCGAAATTCGAGGATCATCTCCAAGTCTACGGATATATCAGGCCTACGGCCCGAGGAAGAACTGATCACAGCTAGATCCGAGCCCAACTCAATCGCCTTTAGCGCCGGATTGTAACGCGTCGTTGGAAACGGCGATCACGAAAGCTGGCGCCACAAAGAAGGTCGCAAGCGCGGCTCTCCGGACGGCATGCGACATCCAATCGCATTTGAGTGCAACGCGGGGTTGCGCCCGTAAAAAGACACTGTAAAAAGTATCCTACCAATCGATGCTAAGTCATTGATTTTGCGGGTGTAGCTCAATGGTAGAGCAGAAGCCTTCCAAGCTTACGACGAGGGTTCGATTCCCTTCACCCGCTCCAAAAAATGACAGATTTCCGATGAACTAAGGGACTCAGACCCTTCTGGGGAGCGGCTTTTCCAGGGGATTGATTGTTCCCTTTCGAGATGACGTGACTGGCGCCTTTCCGGGAGACGCGCCTGCAGCGAATTCTTGGGTCCGCATCAATTCGCCGGAAACGTGGAGCATTGAAGCGCGGTGGACGTTCTCGCGGTGATCCCACACGCGAGCGGACATCTCCATGAACACCGCAGACTTTCTCGTTGAACGACTCAAGTCCTGGGGCGTCGAGCGCATATTCGGCTATTCGGGTGACGGGATAAATGGCGTCATCGGCGCTCTGCAGCGTGATGGCGCTATCGACTTCGTTCAGCCCCGACACGAGGAGATGGGCGCCTTCATGGCCGTAGCCCATGCCAAGTTCACGGGAAAACTCGGCGTTTGCCTCGCTACCGGCGGTCCCGGCGCCACTCACCTCATCACCGGTCTCTATGACGCCAAGCTGGATCACATGCCGGTCCTCGCCATCTGCGGCCAGGCGGAATCGACCGTCCGTGGCGGGAGCTACCAGCAGGAGCTCAACCTCGACCGAATGTTTGCCGACGTCGCCGACTACGTCCAGGAAGTCACCCAGCCGGCACAGCTGCCGCATGTGATCGATCGCGCAATTCGGCTTGCTCTGGCCAATCGCGCTCCGACGGTGATTATTCTCCCGAAGGATGTCCAGGAACGGGCGTTCAGCAAGCCCCCGAGAGCCCACGGGTTTACCCGCTCCGGTCCTGGCTATTCGCGACCGGTCATTGCTCCCGCGGAGCAGGACTTGCGAAGGGCCGCGGACATCCTCAATTCGGGCGAGAGACCGGCATTGCTGATTGGCGCCGGAGCCAAGGAAGCCGCTAGCGAGGTCATCGAAATCGCGCAGAAGCTTGGAGCGGGCGTCGCCAAGGCGCTGCTTGGCAAAGCGGTGCTTCCGGACGACCTGACGTTCGTGACCGGCGCGATCGGCCTGCTCGGAACCCGGCCGAGCTCGGATCTCATGAACGAATGCGACAGGCTACTGATTGTCGGCAGCGGGTTCCCATGGTCGGAGTTCTTGCCGAAAGACGGCGCGGTGCGCGCGGTTCAGATCGACATCGATCCCGCGATGCTTTCACTCCGCTATCCCTGCGAGGTGAATCTGCATGGCGAGGCCGCAGAAACGCTCCGGCTCCTGCTGCCGATGCTCACCCCAAGAACGGATCGCAGCTGGCCGGACCGGATTGAGAATTGGATGAACGAGTGGTGGGAGACGCTCGAGGCGCGGGCCAAAACGAAGGCCCATCCGGTGAACCCCCAGCGCGTCGTTTGGGAAATGTCTCCGCTCCTTCCCGACGACGCCATCGTGACCAGCGACAGCGGCTCTTGCGCAAACTGGTATGCGCGCGACTACCGGGTCAAGCGAGGCCAAATGGCGTCGCTTTCAGGTGGTCTCGCATCGATGGGTGCGGCCGTGCCCTACGCCATCGGCGCCAAATTTGCGCATCCGGGCCGGCCGGTCGTCGCGCTGGTGGGCGACGGGGCCATGCAGATGAACAATATGGCCGAGCTCGTCACCATCGCGAAATACAAGGATCGGTGGCCCGACGGACGACTCGTCACCTGCGTCTTCAACAACGAGGACCTGAACGAGGTGACCTGGGAACAGCGGGTGATGAACGGCAATCCCCGCTACGACGCCAGCCAGGGCATTCCCGATGTGCGCTATTCGCAATTTGCGGAGCTGATCGGACTGAAAGGCATCTACGTCGACGCGCCTGAGCAACTCGCCTCCGCTTGGGAAGAGGCTCTGGCCAATGACGGGCCGGTTGTCCTCGAGGTCAAGACGGATCCTGAGATCGCACCCCTTCCGCCGCATGTCAGTCTCAAGCAGGCGCGAGGATTCATGATGTCGATGGCAAAGGACGATGACGCCACTCACGTGATCGTCGATACGGCTCGCCAGATCGCGAATGCCGTTCTGCACAAGACATAAGAGGGTCGAACGGCTCAGCTAATCTGCCGCCGAGTTCAGGCGCACCTGATTGGTCGAAGGCCTCTCAAAAAAGACGTCAATGCTGGCCTAATTGCCCGCATTGTCGAACTTCCTGACCTCGACGGCGCCTTCATCGAAACCGTCAAGCAAGCGGGCATTGACGCCCATTTTGCCGAAGTCTTGCCCAAGAGTTTCCCAATGGGTTCCGCAGCCGCAGATCGGGCAATGGTGAAT
>DASSFK010000054.1:0-11924 GCA_035694565.1 Sphingomicrobium sp. | reverse complement strand
TTTGCCTGCTTGCCCGACGAGCCCAGAAAGATCCTTGGCTTGCCCACAATCGCTCCGCGGAAAACTTGCGTGGTCACCGGAGGGTCGGCGGCATGGGCCACGACCCGAAGCTACTGGGCGACTGGCCGCCTATAACCTCGGAGCTTTCACCTGTGAACGGCCTCCGCGGCCTGGAATGGCCGTAAAATCACCCTCGCCGTGCGTCTCTGTTGCGCGACCCGTCGAGGCTCCACGCGCCAGGCCCGGCCGAAGAGATGTAGAGGAAGATGAAGCAAAACAGGATCGCAGCATCGCCCTGGTTCACGACCGGCCAGAAACTCTGCGGGAAGTGAAACAGAAAATAGCCGATCGCGATCTCGCCGGCCATGAGGAAGGCCGCAAGGCGGGTGAACAGTCCAAGGGCGACGAGCACTCCGCCGACCACCTCAATGATTGCCGCGGCGAGGAGCAGCGGCGGAAGCGGATCGGGCACCCCAGGTTGAGGCACCGGGAAATGGAAGAGCTTGGCGGTCCCGTGCTCCATGAAGAGCAGTGCGGCCATGATTCGAAGTAGCGCCAGCAGTTGCGGCTGCCATTTCTCGAGCAAACGGAAGTCCATGGCGAAGCTCCTCTGTAAAGTCGGTGAGGTTGGGTTATCGCAATCCGGGGACCGCCGCCAGAAGTGTCATCGATGTTACTGAGTCCGCTTAAATCCGGCCGACGTCGAGGACGGCCTGCGCGAAAGCTCGTGGCGCTTCCTGCGGGAGATTATGACCAATCCCGCCGGTTATGGTGCGGTGCTCATATTTGCCAGTGAACTTGGCGCGATAGGCTGACGGGTCCGGATGCGGCGCGCCGTTCGCATCGCCTTCCATCGTGATCGTCGGGACCAAGATCGTCGGGCTAATCGCTAGTCGCTTCTCGATGTCGTCGTATCTTGCCTCACCTTCGGCTTGACCGAGCCGCCAGCGATAATTGTGAATGACGATCTCGACATGGTCGGGATTGTCGAAGGAGGCGGCGGTTCGATCGTAGGTCGCGTCGTCGAACTTCCATTGCGGTGACGCCAGCCGCCAGATCAGCTTGTTGAAGTCGTGGCGGTTTTTCTCGTAGCCGAGCTTCCCCCGCTCGGTCGCGAAGTAGAATTGGTACCACCATTGATATTCTGCTTCGGGCGGAAGCGGCTGCTTGCCTGCCATCTGGTTGCCGATCAGATAGCCGCTGACCGAAACGAGTCCGCTCGCGCGCTCGGGCCAGAGCGCGGCGATGATGTCCGCCGTGCGAGCACCCCAATCGAAACCGCCAAGGAGCGCCTTTTCGATCTTCAGCGCGTCCATCAGGTCAATCATGTCCTGCGCGAGTGCGCCGGGCTGCCCATTGCGCTTGCTGTCCGCTGACAGAAAACGCGTGGGCCCGTATCCGCGCAAATAGGGCACGATCACCCGATGACCCTGGCCCGCGAGGATCGGAGCGACGTCGTCGAACGCGCGGGGATCGTAAGGCCAGCCGTGAAGGAGGATCACTGGCGGCCCTTTTGATGGTCCATAATCGGTGTAGGCCACGTCCAGGAGCCCGGCCTGAACGCGTCTCAGGCTCGCGATGGGATCCGCTGCCTTCGCCATGCCCAACACTCCGAATTGTAAGGCCCCGAGGGTCGCCCCGGTCGCGCCGCAGAAGGTGCGGCGATCGATAGAGACGGCCTCATCATTGCGCGGAGACATGCTTCCTCCTCAGCGAACCCGTCGGAACGTTTCGCGCAGGTCCTCCGTCAGAAGCTGCGGCTGTTCCCAGGCCGCGAAGTGCGTACCTTTGTCGTGTCGCTTGTAGAAGACGAGGTGCGGATAGGCCGTGCGCGCCCAGCTCTCCGGAGCCTGGTAGATTTCGTAGCGGAAGGCGCTGACACCCGTTGGTAGCGGCACTCCGCGCGGATCGAAGAAGCCGCCTTTGCCGTTCCGCACCGCCCAATAAAGCTGCGCCGATGAGATCGCCGTATTCGTCAGCCAGTAGAGCGTGATGTTGTCGAGGATGTCGTCGCGCGTGAGGCCTTCCTGGGCTCCGTCGAACACCTTCGCACTCAGCCGATAGCTCTGGATGTCGTGATCGAGGATCCAGCTGGCGAGGCCGACGGGCGAGTCTGTCAACGCGTAGAGCGTCTGCGGCCGATTCCGCATCTCGAGCGCGTAGCCGAGCCCATTCTGATAGAAATCGGTGAGCTGGTTCCACGCAAATTTCTCGTCGGCCGAAAGTCCGGCAGGCTCCGGCCCTGCGGGAAGCGCGTTCCTGACCGCTTCCGGCAAAGTCGCCGACATGTTGGTGTGGATGGCGAGCAGACCGGCCGGCTTCTGCAGCGCCATCACTTCGGTGACCGCATTGCCCCAGTCGCCGCCCTGCGCAACGTAGCTTTTGTATCCGAGCCGCTTCATCAACGTGTCCCACCCACGGGAAATGCGCGCGACATCCCAGCCGACCGTCGGTGGCTTGCCGGAGAATCCGTAGCCCGGGAGCGAAGGGATCACGACGTCAAACGCGTCGGCTGCTGTGCCGCCGTGCGCGGTCGGGTTGGTCAGGGGATCGATGATCTTGAGCTGCTCGATGATCGAGCCCGGCCAGCCGTGCGTGACGATCAGCGGCAGCGCGTTGGGATGCTTCGACTTCACGTGGATGAAGTGGATGTCGAGACCATCGATATTCGTGATGAAGTGCGGATAGGAGAAGAGATGCGTCTCGGCACGCCGCCAGTCATGCTGGTTGGCCCAATAATCCGCGAGCTTGCGCATGGTCGCGAGCTGAACGCCCTGCGTGTCGTCGGCCACCTGCTCTCGCTCGGGCCATTTGGTCGCTTTTATGCGGCGCTTGAGGTCGGCGAGTTCGGCGTCGGTGGCGCGGTGGCGGAAGGGCCGGATCGACGTGTCGCCGGCCGGCACGCTCGACGCCGGCGCCTGCGCGTAACTCGGCGATCCCTCGATCGCGGACGGCAGCACCAGGGCGGCGGCAGTCCCTACGAACGTGGTCGTCAGGAAATCGCGGCGGCCGAACGCGGAATGCTCTTCGTTCATGAGTTTCGCTCCGAAAGGTGAGGACGCGGGCGATCGGGCGGGGGAGGGAGAGTGCGATCCGCCCGCGTCCTCTGCTCGGTGCCTAGGAGGGGACTTGCACCGAGCTTTTGGGGTGATCAGGCAGGAACTGCGAGCGAGACCTTCGCATCAATTCCGCTTTTGGCCATCTTTGAATAAGGGCAAGTGGCGTGCGCGGCATCTACCAGCGACTGGGCAACGTCGTCCTGAATCCCGGGGATGCGGACGTTGAGTCGAGCCGTCAGGAAATAGCCGTCGTCGCCCTGGTTCAGGTCGACCTCAGCGTCGATTGCCGTGTCCGACGGAAGCTGGATTCCGGCCTGCCTGGCGGCAAGGCCGAGAGCGCCTTCGAAGCAGGCTGACCAGCCCGCTGCGAACAGCTGCTCCGGATTGGTTCCGGGGCGGTTGATGCCCGGCGGGGAGAGCTTGATGTCGAGCTGGCCGTCGGAGCTTCTGGCGGCTCCTTCGCGGCCGCCGACCGTGTGAACCTGCGCAGTGTAAAGCGTCTTGGAACTCATGTTGCGATCCTTTCTTGAGCAGACACTTAGAGCGTGGGGAACTCCTCCAGCAGACTGTCAAAATGAGAAACTGCTTCTCGGATTCGGCAAGGGTCTACGGCTTCGCGAACTCGGTCAGCGGCTTTTCCTTTTCGACGACATAGGTCGCGAGCTCGGCTCCCGGCCCGGCGCCGACGTTGCGCGCAGCGTGAAAGGTTCCTTTCGGGACGAACAGGACGTCGCCGGCCTTCAGGGTAACTGATCCCTCGCCCTCGACGTCATACTCGAGCGTGCCCTCTAGGACGTAGATGATCTCTTCGCCCGGATGCTTGTGCATCGGGAAGGACGCGCCGGGTGCAAAGTCGACGCGGGCCTGGAGGGTCTCCCAGCCGGGAATGCTGAGGTCGCGCCGTTGAAGGTCGGTCCGGGTCGTGCCCGCCGGCCGCGGCGGCGCCTGACCCGACGCCACGTCGGACGCCGAAGCGATTAGTGCGATGGCGAGGACTCCCGCGCATGCGAGCCTCATTCGCGCCTCCATCCTTGCTGGAACGACAGGCGGCGCCCGGCACGGGTGCCGCTATCTCGTGAGAGGCCGATGGCGGGCCATTATGTGATCCGTCGAGCTGCCCGACCAGTCTCGAAACAATGGAGCCCCTGCGCCCGTCGCTTCGAGTCGGTCAACAATTGTAAGCGGCACAGGGAATTAGACAGCCTTTGCGCGTAGTGCGAGCAGGCCAATCAAGAGGTCGTCGCGTTCGGCCTCGAGTTCCTCGATCGTGCGCGAACCGACCTCGGCATGGACGCTTTCGACGAGCTTCTTCTGCACTTCCGGAGTCAGTTCGGGATTCCCGAGGCCCTTGAAGGACGCCTGAAGCGGGTCTGCAAATTGCTCAAAGAAATGCTCGATCCCGCCGGCTCCGCCGCCAAGATGATTGAGCATCATATTGCCCATCAGGCCCCAGCGCAGGCCGGGTCCAGAGGAAAGGGCGGTATCGACATCCTCGGCGCTGAGAACATCGTTGGCGACGAGGTAATAGACTTCACGCGCCAGGGCGGCCTGGAGGCGATTGGCGATGTGGCCTGGCAGCTCCTTCTTGATTCGGACGGTGTCCTTGCCGATCGACGTATAGAATTCGTCCGTTCGGCGGATCACGTCTTCCGAAGTTTTCGAGCCGCCGACGATCTCGACCAGCGGGATCAGGTGTGGCGGATTGAACGGATGGCCGATGACCGTGCGATCGGGATGGAGGGGTGCGCCGACCTGGATCTGGCTCATCGGAATTCCGGACGAGCTGGATGCGATGATCACGTCGGGCGGCAGCAACGCGTCCAGCTGACCGTAGAGATGTTGCTTGAAATCGAGCCGTTCGGGGCCGTTCTCCTGGACGAAGTCGACGCCTTCAAGCGCTTCCGCGAGGTCCGGGCTGAACGCGAGGTTTGCCTGCGACGCATCGGGTGATAGGCCAAGGCGCTCGAGCGCCGGCCAGGCCTTTGCAACGAAGTCGCGAAGCCTCTCTTCCGCACCTGGAGCGGGGTCTGTGGCAATGACCTCCAGTCCCTTGGCCAGGAATAGTGCGGCCCAGCTCGCGCCGATGACGCCGGTGCCTACGATGGCGACGCGGCGGATGGTCTTGTCGGTCATATCGATTTCTCCGGTTCGGGATTTCAGACTTCTGCGTAGGCGATGCCGGTAAGGTTGCCCTGCGCGGCGAGGATCCCGCGCACGTTCGAACCGTCGAGATCGGCGGTGTAGATCGTGCCGGCGAGGTCGGTGAAAAACATGCGATTGCCGCGCAGGTCGAGCGCGATGCCGATCGCTTCCATCAAGTTGTGGACGAGCACTTGGGGAGCAGCATCGACTTCATCGATCGCTGCGCAATTGACGGTGTTGCCGCGCGGTGGATTGCCGCGATCCGTCCAGTAAAGAATGCGATTTTCCAGATCGAGCTCAAGGTCGATCGGTTCGGGAAGCTTATCGAAAAGCACTTCGATATCGGAGCGGCTCGACGGGTCCTCGCCCTTCGGCATTTCGATATTCGCGCGAAGGATGCGGCCGACGCCTTCATTGTCGGCGCCTTTCTGGCTCCAATAGAGTTTGCCGGCATTCGAATCGACGGCGATTCCGACGCACCAGCGCCATTGCTCGCCCCGGTCCGCGTCGCCGCGGCCGGTTTCGATCAATGTTTCGACGCGGGTTCCGTCGAGATTCGAGCGCATGACCCGCATTCCCTCGCGGTCAGACCAGTAGATCTTGCCGCCAGCCTTATCGAGGTGAAGCTGCTTCGGCGTGTGCGTTCCGCCAGGTGGAACGATGATTGTCCGATAGCTACCGTCGAGGTTCGAGCGTTCGATCGAGCCATCGTTGACGCTGGGCACGCCCATGTTGGTCCAGTAGACATGGCCCGCCTCGGCATCGACCGCGACGCCATCGGGAGTCCGCGCGTCGGCGACGATGATCTTGCGGTCGGATCCGTCGGGATTCATCGAATGAATTCGTCCGACGTTGACTTCGAGAATGAAAAGGCGGGGCTTCCCCATCCTATCCCGGGTGGATCGGATCGACTGGTGAATGGTCATGATTTCTTCCTTTGGGTGGACGTGCGCCGGTCGGATCTCGCCGCCCGCGCAACCCGCTCATCGAGGCCGCTTTTGTCGCTGAAGAAGGCAGCGGCGAAGAGGCCGCATCCCAGCAGAACTGAGACAAAGACTCCGAGCGTGGTTGCAATCGCCATGTTGGCGTCCAGCGCTCCGGCAAGCTTGAGGTAGCCAAGTGCGCCGATCACCATCAGGATTCCGATGCCGGCGATCCATTTCATGATGCGTTTGAAGTCCGCGAGGGCCGTTTGATGATCGCTTGCCATGGCGATCACGCCACCTTCGCGAAGTTGGGCGGACGCTTTTCGATAAATGCAGCGAACGCTTCTTTCGCTTCTTCAGACACGACACGCTCGGCGAATTCCCGCCCCTCAGCTTCGACGGCCGCTCGGATAAGCGAGGAAGCCGCCAGCTTCAGAAGCTTCTTGTGCGCCTTCAACGCGCCCGTTGGCTTTGCGGCTAGCTTGCGGGCGATGGCCATGGCGACGTGGAGGACGTCCGCATCCGGCACCACTCGGGTTACCAGACCGAGGTCCGCCGCTTGGGCTGCGTTGAACGGCTCGCCAAGAAGGTAGAGCTCGGCGGCGCGAAGGTAACCGGCCCGAGCCGGGATCGAAAAGCTCGATCCGAATTCCGGAGTCAGTGCCAGGTTGATGAACGGGATCTGGAACCTGGCGTCCTCGGCGGCAAAGACGAAGTCGCAATGCGTGAGCATGGTCGTGCCTCCGCCGACCGCAACACCCCGGACGGCGGCGACGAGAGGCTTGCCGAACTTGATGAATACCTCAGTCAGGCGGGCCTGCGGAGAGTCGCTCCCGCGCGGTGGATTCTCCTGGAAGTCCCTGATGTCGTTACCAGCGGTGAAGTCGTCGCCGGCGCCGTGCCACAGCACAACGCGGACATTGTCGTCCTTGTCCGCGGCGGAGAGGGCCTCGGCGAGCCGCGCGTACATTGCACCGGTCATCGCGTTCTTCTTGTCGGGTCGGTTCAGCTCGACGCGCAGAACGCCGTCTGTGAGCTCCGTCAGTACGTCATTCATGATCTGATCCTCGTTGAAGCTTGGCTCAGGCCGCCCACTTCGTTGTCTCGGGGATTGCTCCTGCCTCGCGCAGGCTCTCGATGCTCCTGGCGTCGAAGCCGAGCTCGGCGAGGATCTCCTCGTTGTGCTCTCCGAGGCCGGGACCGCGCCGAGCCGTTTCCTTGGCAACGCCGTCGATCTGGAACGGGCTGCTGATGGTCGACGTCAGCTTACCCGCGCCTTCCAACGGAACCACGATGCCGTTGGCCGTCAGCTGCGGATCCTTGATGACCTCGTCGGGCCCGTTCACCGCGCCGAACGTGATGTTGATCTTGCCCAGCCGCTCGGCCCAGTGCGCCATCGGCTGTGAGGAGAAGACCTGCTCGAAGATTGCGGTGAGCGCGTCCCTGTTCGCTGCGAGCTTGGCGGGATCGGAGAAGCGCGGGTCGGTTAGAAGGTCCGCGCGATCCATGGCCTTGACCAGATCGACAACCTTGTTGGGCTGGGCGACAAGGACGAACCAGATGCCATCTGAAGAGCGGTAGACGTTCGCGCCGACGTTTGCCGGATGCTCCCGGTCATGCAGCGGCGGCTGCTTGCCGCCCGCCAGCGCGCCGCCGACCGCCACGCTCGCCGACCACACGCCAGCTGCGAGCAGAGACGTCTTGACGTTCGAACCCAGGCCGGTGCGCTCGCGGCGGTACAGTGCGGTCGCGATTGCGGCATACAAAGTGACTGCGGTCGCATTGTCGCCGCTTCCGCTGATCGGCCATGTCGGCGACGCTCCTGCATCGCGTGTCATCGCCAGCAGGCCACTTCGAGCCCAATAGGCGGTGAGGTCAAATCCCGGAAGATCGGCGTCAGGCCCCTTCTCGCCGAAGCCGGTGAGGTCCGCATAGATGAGGCGAGGATTCAGCTCGACGATATCTTCATATTCGAGACCGAGATGCTTGCGCGCGTGGTGGGGCGTGTTGACGATCATCACGTCGGCCCACTGGACCAGCTCGATCAGGACCTGGCGCGAGCTCGGCGCTTTCAGATCGAGCGTAAGACTGCGCTTGTTTCGGTTCGCGAGGTGCCATTGATAGGCCTCATCCGCGATGGGATCGATCGGCAGCTTGTGGCCTACTCTCCAGAAGTCTCCGCTCGGCGGTTCGACCTTGATAACGTCGGCGCCGAAGTCGCTCAGGATCACCGCGGCGCCAGGCGCGGCGACGAAGCTCGAGAGGTCGACGACCTTCAGTCCGGAAAAGATGTTGTCGTTTGTCATTCTCATTCTCCTGAATTCGGGGGTTACCGGCCGCGGAACTGCGGGGCGCGCTTCTCCAGGAAGGCGGTCGTGCCCTCCTTCTTGTCTTCGGTCCCGGCGAGCAGGCCGAAGTAGGAGGCTTCGAGGACGAGGCCGTCGGCCTGACTCGATTCCAGGCCCTTGTTGGTCGCCTCGAGAGCCAGTCGAATGGCGATCGGGCCGTTCGCGGCGATTTCGTTCAGGATCGCTTCCGCGCGAGAAATCAACTGATCGGCGGTCACGACTTCGTTGACGAGGCCGATGCGGTGGGCCTCCTCGGCGCCGATCATTCCGCCGGTCAGGATCAACTGCAGTGCGCGGCCCTTGCCGACCAGCCGCGGAAGCCGCTGGGTTCCACCGCCGCCCGGGAGCAGTCCGAGGTGAACCTCCGGCTGTCCGAACTTCGCATGCTCAACCGCGATTCGGATTGTGCAGGCCATCGCGGTCTCGCATCCGCCGCCGAGCGCGAATCCGTTGATCGCGGCCACGACCGGCTTGCCGAGGCTTTCGATGAGATCGAGCACCTGCTGGCCGAACCGGCTGCCCTGTTCCGCGTCCACAGCGCTAGTTTGGGCAAGCTCGCTAATATCTGCGCCAGCCACGAAAGCCTTGTCGCCGGCTCCGGTGAGGATGATTCCGCGGATGGCGGCATCGTCCCGGGCGTCCTCGAAAGCCGCCCGAAGGTCGGACCAGGTTGCGCGATTGAGCGCGTTCAGAACGTGCGGGCGATCAATCGTCACATAGGCAATCGCGCCCTTCTTTTCGTACTTCACGTTCTCAAGATTGAGCGCGCGAGTTTCCTCAGTCGCAGGAGCGACCGCGAGCGTAGCCATGATTTTATCTCCTTGGGTTCGGTTCGATCAGACGAAGGCGCTGAAGCCGGTGACCGCCTTGCCGACGATCAGATGCTGCATCTGGTACGTCCCTTCGTACGAGTAGATCGCTTCTGCGTCCCCGAAGAGACGCGCGATATTGTAATCGACCAGCATCCCGTTGCCGCCGAGCAGTTCTCGCGCATAGGCCAGGGTCTCGCGCGATTTCGACGTGCAGAACGCTTTCGAAAGCGCCGCATGAGCATCGGTCATCTTGCCTTCTGCTTCGAGCTGGGCGGTCCGAAAGACGATGCCCTGACAAGCGGTGATATTGCTAAGCATCTTCGCAAGAAGGTCCTGGATGAGCTGGAACGAGCCGATCGGCTTGCCGAACTGCAGTCGCTCCTGCGCATATTTCAATGCGTGTTCGTAGGCACCCATCTGAAGGCCAGTTGCCTCCCACGCCGCGCCGTAGCGCGTGCCGCGCAGGACGAGCGCAGTGTCACGAAAAGAGACGTCCTTCTGCAGACGATTCTCTTCGGGGATGCGAACGTTGTCGAGCGTGATCAACCCGTTCTGAACGACCTTGAGGCCGATTTTGCCGTGGATTTTCTCGACGCTGAAACCCGGGGTTTTGTTCTCGACGATGAACCCCTTGACCTGATTATCGTCGACGTCGCGAGCCCAGAGGATCGTTAGGTCGGCGAAAGTCGCGTTTCCGATCCATTTCTTCTGGCCATTGATGACCCATGTGTCGCCTTCACGCTTGGCCGTCGTCATCAATCCGCCGCCGGTGCCGGAGCCAACAAGAGGCTCGGTCAAGGCGAAGCAGCCGATAAGGTCGTAATTCGCCATCTGCGGAAGCCACTTCTGCTTCTGGTCGTCTGATCCGCCGAGGGCGATCGAGCCCATCGCGAGCCCGTTGTGGACGCCGTAGAAGGTGGTGATTGAGGGATCGACACGCGCCATTTCCATGGCGATCGCACCGAACAAAAGCTGGCTTCCGCCGAAGCATCCGTATCCGTCGATCCCGACTCCGGCATATCCCAACTTCTTGAATTCGGGGATCAGCTCGAACGGGAATTCGTCGCGGACCCAGTAGTCGTTGATGATTGGCTGGACCTTCGTCTCCATGAAGGTCCGGACATCTGCCAGGACCTTGCGCTCCCCTTCCGACAGCAAGTCGGTGAACTGGTAAAAGTCAGCGTTGGGAAGCGGCAGCGGCTTCGGTTCGTGCTTCAGGGCCGTGGCCATTTCAAATTCTCCATCTCGATTCGTGCGCCGCAGTGCGGCGGGCACGTCGTGGAAATGGCTGAAGGTGTTGTCGGCCAGTAGACGCTTAATTCGGGAAGCAGCCTTCCGAACGCTGGAAGGCCGCCTGCAATTTAGTCGAAATGAAACTTCAAGCCGACCGATATCAAGTCGGGATCAAGCGTAACCTTCGCGCGGACAGGTTGGCCTGCGAGGGATCCAGTTGCATGCACGTTGAGCCAGATGTGCTTGTAGTCTGCGAACACCTCCCACTTCCTGCTCAGCCGATATTCAACGCCTCCCTGGAGCACGAATCCGTTGTGGTCCTGGACCTCGAGATCTTTGACGGCGCGATCATCCGTTTTCAGGATGAACAAATGAGCCCCGCCCGCTCCGACATAGGGCCTGACACCATTCCAGGCCGGCAGGCGGTAGACAGCAGTCAGGACTACCGGGCCGAATCGCACATGGCCAAGCTTGCCAAACGAGGAGACGCTGCCTTCGCCGATCACGTCGGCGGACGGCGGGATTCCTGTCATGAACATCAGGGATATGTCGTCCGAAACGTCATACCCGACATCGAGGGTCAACGTCGTGTTGTCGGTGACGCGGGCGGTGCTTTGAGGGATGACATTGCCACCGGTCGTGATCCGTGCATCCGAGTTGTAAAGGGCGCGAGCAACGCCGGCTCTCACGGACCAACGGCTCATCGGCCTTTCTTCACCATGCTTGACCGCATCCGGCATCATCGTTTGAGCCGGCCCAGGAGGGGGCGATGCCTGCACCGCACTTGCGGCCAGCAGCGATAGCGCCGTGTCGAGCATTTTCGGGGACTGGGAGCGCTAGAGCCGGTAGCAGCGGGTGACCGGCACGACGTGATCCGTGCCGTCTTGAGAATCCTGGATCCAGGCGCGTTCGCCACTCGTCGCAATGACCCGATAGCGCGGGTAGGAATTTGCACCGGTGCGAACCAGATCTCCCGGCACGATGGGCGCGAAACGCTCGTCGGCGGGATCTGCCACGATCAGTTTCAATGCGGGTCTGGCCACGAACGTATTCCTCGGCTCAGCGGTGGGTGGCGGACTGCAGGCCGATTGTCGCCGAAAGATAATTATCGATCATCTCTCGGGCGCCACGCGTCAGGACAGCGCGGAGCTCACCACTGATCTCCTGCTTCCCGGCGATCAGGTCGCGGCTCTCGAGGTCTGCTAGCCATCGGCGCATGACCTGAGACGGCACGCTGATCAGTGAGCCAAGCTTCTCGATGCTGAGGTCGCCTCGGCGGTCAGAGTGAAGCGCCAGGAGAATGTCCCAGCCGGTCTCCTCCACCATGGCCGGCGGCAGGGAAACTGCCGCGGTCAGGCTTTGGACTTGAATATCCTTTTGCCATTCGCGGTTCATTGCAGGACT
>DASSFK010000053.1:0-2866 GCA_035694565.1 Sphingomicrobium sp. | reverse complement strand
GTCGATCCGGCCCGACACCTCTATCTCGTGCCGAGCGCCAAGGTCGACGTGAACGGGACCAAGGCGGAGAAGCGCGACGGAGTCGCCATCACCGCCGTGGACAAGGTGACGGTCACCGCCGAGGAAGACGCCGAGCTCGTTTTGGTCGACGCGCGCTAAGTTTCGCCCGAATCAGCACTTTTCGGCGCTGGTCGCCCGCGGTTCATCCAGCATGTGCTTGAATATCCGGCGGATGGGCTGCAAAGCGCCGGAGTCGCCGCGCAAAGCGTGGGCGACTCCAGCCAGATAAGCGGGTGAGGATGAGGGAAGTGTTGCGCTTGAGTTCGGCGGCCGTTGCGCTGGCAATGGGCATTGCCGCGCCCGCGCTGGCTCAGGATCAGACGGACTCGGCCGCGGCTCCGCCCGTAATCGCTCCGCCTCCGCCGCGGACCGACGACGCGGTGGGCCCGGCCCAGCTTCGCGATTTCTCGCTGAGCGGGACGGTCACTCGCCGGGCAGACCCGCAGCCGAGTGCTTCGCCGCAGAATGAGCCGCAGCAGACCGCGACGACCGCGCCGCCGCCGGCGCGTTCGGTGAGCTCAGGGTCTTCCGCCGTTCAGCCGGCAAGGAACGCGGCGCTCCAGCCATCGCAGCAGGCCGCCCGCGCTCCGACGACGACGGCGTCGGCCGGCTCGGGCGACTTTGACTTTCCGATGCCGACGCCCGCGAGCAACCAGCCGGCCAGCTTCGCGGCGCCCCTTCCGAGCCCCGTCACGAGTCCGAATGCCGATCCGGTCGACAATCCCGAGAGCGGCCTGATCTCGAAATGGCCGTGGCTCTTGGCCCTGCTCACTGCCGCCGGGGCAGCCTTGTGGTACTTCCGCCGGCATCGTCCGACCGGGTACGCCTTTGCCGGCGCAGGCGCCGATGCTTCGGCGTTCGATCTCAGCCCGCCGGCCGCGCCACCTCGTCCGATACCACGCGCTGATCCGGTTCCGCCGCCGGCTCCGCGCGCTCGTGTCCCGGAGGCCGCTCCGAAGCCCGCAACCGCGCCGGTCGGCATCGTTTCGACCCGCCTGCGCCCCTGGCTCGAGGTCGAATTCGCGCCTGCCGCCGCGATCGTCGACGACGAGAAGGGCGCGATCCAGTTCGAGGTTACGATCTATAATTCCGGGAGCGCTCCTGCTCGCGACGTGCTGGTCGAGGCAGCCATGTTCAACGCCGGCCCCGACCAGGACCAGGTGATCGGGCAGTTCTTCGCGCGTCCTTCGGGGCAGGGGGAAGGCATCACCATCCCGCCGCTGCAGCGAATGAGCTTCCGAAGCCTCGTCAGCCTGCCGCGCGACCAGCTCCGGATCTTCGAGGTCGAGAAGCGCTCACTGTTCGTTCCGCTGGTCGGCTTCAATGCCGTCTACCGCTGGAGCAACGGTCAGGGTCAGACCTCGGCAAGCTTTCTCGTCGGCCGCAACACCAACGGCGAGAAGATGGGTCCCTTCCGAGTGGACCAGGGGCCGAAGACCTTCCGCGGGCTTGCGGCGCACGAACACACGCTCCGCCTCCGCAAGTAGCGAAGGTTCTACAGCACAGCCGAGTTGTAGCTGTGCCATGCGAGCACGGCCGCAGCGCCCCGGTGAGGCTTCCAGCGCTCGCCCAATTCGCGAATCTGCTTCTCCGTCGGTTTGCCCTCCAGGCCCATCAACCGGCCTAGCTCGACCTGGACGGCGAGGTCGCCCGCCGGGAAGACGTCGCGGCGACCTTCGGCGAAGAGAAGGTAGATCTCGGCCGACCAGCGGCCGATACCCTTGATCTTGGTGAGGAGCTCGATCGCTTCCTCATTGTCTTCGGGCAAGGCGTCGAGGTTGAGCTCGCCGGACGTTACGAGGCCCGCGAGGCTTCGGATATAACCTGACTTTTGCCGCGACATTCCCGCGGCGCGCAAGTCTTCGTCGGTGGCGACCAGGAGCTTTTTGAGATCGGGCGGCGAACCGAAGGCGGCTTCGAGCTTCGCCCACATCGACCGTGCGGCAGCAACGCTGACCTGCTGGCCGACGATCGTTCGCAGGAGCGTGGTCGCGCCGCGCGGACTGACACGCGGCTCGGGCCGTCCATGTTTTTCGAGAACCGCTGCGAAGGCGGGCTCGAGCTTGGCCAGTTCGTCGAGGCTTTCGCCGAGCGTGTCGGTGGTCCGGACCATCAGGCGACACTCGCCGCGTAAAGGGCGACCGCGGCCGCGTTCGAGACGTTGAGGCTCTCGATCGAATCGCTGATCGGAAGCCGTGCGATGGCGTCGCAATGCTCGCGCGTGTTCTGGCGCATGCCCGGGCCCTCGGCGCCAAGCACGAGCGCGACGCGCGGCGATCCGAGCGCATCCTTGAGATCGGTGTCGGCCTCGCCGGCAAGGCCGATCCGCCAGAAGCCCGCTTCGCCGATCTGCTCGAGCGAGCGGGCCAGATTGACCACCCGAACCCAGGGAACGCGTTCAAGTGCTCCGGACGCGGCCTTGGCGAGTGCGCCGCTTTCAGGGGGCGAATGCCGGTCCTGAGTGACGATCCCGATCGCTCCGAACGCGGCGGCGGAGCGAAGGATCGCACCGACGTTGTGGGGATCGGTGACTTGGTCGAGCACCAGCAGCACAGCGCGCTCAGGCGCTTCCCCCAGCACGTCGTCGAGCCAGGCTTCCTCGAGCGGCTCAAGCTCAATGACCACGCCCTGGTGCGGGGCGTCGTGCGGAACCAGGCGGCCGAGATCCGGAGCCTCGGCAAGGGTCACTTGCACGTCTTTCGGGAACTGCATGAGACCGGCGGCTTCACGCGTGGCCCAGGCCCGGAGCACCTTCCGGTCGGGATTGTCGAGCGCGGCCGCTACCGCGTGCTTGCCCCAGAAGCGC
>DASSFK010000052.1:0-8500 GCA_035694565.1 Sphingomicrobium sp. | reverse complement strand
CCCCGGGCAGGACCAGGGTCATCAGCGCCAGAAGCACGGCCAATGCGGCAAGCACGAAATTGAATACGTGGCCGCTGCGATAGGACTGGGCGAAATCGCTGGCGAGGCTGTCCGCCCATTCGTACCAGTTCTGCAAGGTGGCGAGGGGCGCTCTGACCGCATTCACGCGTTCACAGGCATCGCAATAATTCCGCCATTCGGCATGCGTCTGCCTTGCCGACGCGTCCGCGCGCCAGTGATGCGTACGAAGGCGCGATACGCCGGTGGCTGCCAGCAGGAGCGGATATTCGATCCGCGTTCGGATTTTCCGCCGGCATTCGCTCTGGAACTTGCGAACGAAGGCGCGCTCCTGATCATCGGGTGGGGGAGATAGGAGCGCGGTGAGCACAGCCCCAAGCTCATCCCCGCCGAACGATCGGATGTTGGAGGCATCGTCGGCATAGGTCACGACGGCGGGATCGAACGCTCCCCAGCGAAGCGTGACCTCGTCGGAAGGTGCGACGGGCACGTGGATCGTCGGAGTCGCCCGGTCGTGCGCAAGGCGCACCACCTCGCCGGTTCCGCCGCGGCCTCTTGGCGGAAGCCCGTCCCAGACGGCAATGAGCAGGTCGCAGTGCGCAACTGTCGCCCGGCCCGCCATGACATAGCTCTCGAGATGATGGCTGCTTTCGCCAGGAAGCTCGAGGACGCAGGTCGCACGCGACAGAAGCGCGTCGAACCGCACCCGGCTATCTTCGTCCGACATATCCGTTCGGTACCGGTCGCGATCGAACGGAAGCATTGCATGAAGCTCGAAACCGAGGCGAAGGGCAATCTCGGCTGCAATCTGATCGGCCCCGTCGGCCAGGGGCGAGACGAATAAAAGCCTCGCTGGATCGCCCGAAAAGAACTGCTGGTTGGCCGAATAAACGGCGTCCGCCTGGTCCTTCAGCACCTGCAATATGGTCGCGAGCCGCTCGTGAAGCGTGAGCAGCGAATCCGGCGGCAGAGCATCCTTCCTGTGCCCCGTCACTCCGACGGCCAGCACGAACGGAAGCGCAGGCGGGCATTCGCGCACCGCATGCGCTTCCGTCCAGTTCCGCTCAGGCGCGGAGATGGCGTGCCTCTTCCCTCAAGTGTTTCCGCCCCCGTTCTTGAAATCCGGATCATATTCGTATGGCGGGCACTGCTTTGGCGGATTGCCGGCCTGCTGCCCTTCCGCACCTTCAAAGCGGAGCGCATATTTGAAGATCATCGCCGGAACATTGCTATTCAGATCGTCGACGATGAGTTTGTGCTGGTTGGGCGGATGGTTGAATTGGATCTGACCTGCGCCATTGCCGGCACCTGTCGGGCAATCACCGCCCACGGCGACCCACATGGCCTCGCTGCACGGATCGATGAAACTGAGGTCCTTCTTCGGATCGGTATTGTCCTTGAGGTGGAAATGCAGCTGGTAAGCCGTTTTCCCCGCCGGAAGGTCGATCATGCCGTCCGGGTCCGGCGGCGGAGGCTCATCCTCGAACTTCCACTTGTGCGAAAATTCGACAAGCCCTTCCTTGCTCGTATTGGCGAACACATCGACGTGCACGTTGCGAGTGCGCGCCGATCGGGGCCAATTCATGGCGGATTTGCCCGCCGCCTTCGCTGATCCAGCGGATTTGCTGGCTTTCACATCTTCGGACATTGGATCTTCCCCTTTGTTTCGAGCCTCCAGCCTCTCTTTTCCCGGCGATCAGTCAGGGCGCCGGTACCCCAGAATCGAGCCGATCGAGCGATCTCGCTCCCTCACAGGAAAGTCTTGCCTCCGTTTTTGAACTCCGGATCGCAGGGCTGAGCATTGTTGCCCTGGTCGACGAAGTTCAGCTGGTAACGGAGCGTGCTCTCCTTGGCATTCTTGTTGATTAGCTTGAGCGTCTCATCGTCGCAGCTGAGCACCTCGATCTGCTCGTTCGAGGCGCCATTCGGCGGGCACTGTCCATGCTCGTTCTCGTGGACCCAGATCGGCGACTGCCGATCGAACCGAAGGCCATGATCGGTGTCGTCATCGAGCTTGAACTTGACGACTACGTCGAGGTCGTCCTTCTTGAAATCGATCTTGGAATCCTTCGCCTTGGTCCCATCGATCTCCCAATCGATGACGCCTCCGCTCCCGGCCTTCGCCTCAACTTTGACATTCTTGCTCATCTTGGAACTCCCGAGCTCTTGTGTTCATCCAACCGTGGAAAGGTCGTGCTTGTAGGTTGGGTCGTCATACCCGATTCTCGCCAGCCGAGCGGTGAGTTGCGCCGCCTCCGCCCGTCTCCCGAGACCCTTCAGGATGACCGCTTTCCGCCCCATCAGGATCGGGCGATCCGGAACGGCCGACGGCCAGGACCGGAGCGCATCCGCGAATGCCGCCCGAGCGGACACGTCATCGCCCAACACGCTCTTGACGATCGCCCGAACCAGCTCGGCGTTGGCGAGCACGAGCTGAGTATCGGGCGAGGGCGACCGCTTCATTTCCGTGCGGGCGAGCGCGCCCAGTTGAGTAGCGAGCTCCTCAGCCTCGACATGCGCTCCGCGAGCAAGGGCGGACCGGGTCTTCACTTCCAGACAGAAGCTGCGCAGATCGACTCGCCACAGGATCACGGTCGGGTCCTTGGAGATCAGCCTGTCGGTGGAATCGCAGCCGGACCGAATGAACGCGGAAGCCTGCTCTTCCTTGCCAAGCGCAAGATAGAGCTTTGCCAGGTCGAGCTTGGAATAGGCCGTCATCGCCGCCCAGTCGGCGTTGGCGGGCTCAGCTCGTTGAAGCGCATCGCCGATGGCTACGGACGTCGTGAGCTGCTCGATACCCGCCGATGAATTGCCGCGTACGGCGTTGAGCCGACCGGCGGCGCGGTAGGCGACCACGGCCTGGCGCCGGTACTCTGCATCGCCGTTCGGATTTTCGATGAGCGGCTTGAGCAGGGCAATTTGGCGCTCCCTCTGAGCCAGTCCGTCGTCGAGCCTGCCTTCCTTTTCGCGAGACTCACCGAGCCAGGCGAGCACTTCGATCAGCGCCTTCCTGAATTGGGGATTGTCCGGCGCGCCCGCGGCGAGCCGTTCACGGTCGGATAGCGAATTCTCGAAGACCGCCGATGCTTCCGAATAGCGGCCCGATTCCAGCAGCAGGATGCCAAGGTTGGTATCGGCGTATATGCCTTCCATCCGCCAGGTCGGGTTGGACGGATCTTTCGCGATGAGCTGCTGCGCCAGCCGCTTATAATTGCGCATCGCAGCTTCGGCCTCGCCGGTCATGCCGCGCAGGCGGGCGACGTCGCCCACGTAGAAGACGTTCTGGGCGTGCTCGTAGATGCGCTGCGGATCGTCCGGTGCGCGTCGCAATGCTTCCGCCGTCCCGGCAAGGGCTTCCCGATATCGCAGGAAGGCACCATCGACGTCTCCGCGGCTGCTTGCGATCTGACCCATCATGGTCAGCGCCTTCGACCGCTGCGCGAGGCTGTCATCCGACAGGCTGCTCTTGTCCTGGCCCTGATAATAAGCGAGCGCCCGAGCGCCGACGCTGTCCAGCACGTCGAGGCGTCCCAGGGGTTCGAGCTTCCCTCTCAGATCGCCGAGCATGAAGCCGACGAGTCCCTCGGCCTCGCGTCTCTGGTCGCGAGCAGCGTCCCGTGCCTGGATGGCCGTTACCGCCAGCCCGCTCGTGACGGCCATTCCGGCAAGCGAGGCGGCGGCGAGCACGGCGAGCCGGCGCTGTCGACGCACCGTCTCCCGCTGGACCAGGTCGTCCAGCCCGACGCCGAGCATCCCCGCCACGAGCTTGAGGAAGCCGATTCGCTTCCCGTCGCGATTCTCGCGCAGATCCGTGCAAAGCGGTTCCGCGCGCTTGCTCGTGGGGCGGCCGCGGCGGTCGTAACGGGTGCGCAGCGCTGGCGGCAGGCACTCGTCTGCGTCGTGTCCGGGCACGTCGCTGGCGAACGGCTCCCCGTCGACGATCACGGCCAGCACGCAGCCGTCCGGACGAACTCGCTTGAACGTGTCGATTTCGGAATTCGTCCAGCGCGACTGCGCCGCCGATGGCGAGCACAATACGATCAGGTAGCGGGACGAGATCAGCGCCTCGCGGATTTCCTGGCCCAGATCAGACGATGCGGCCAGTTCCTTGCGGTCACGGAAGATGGGCGTCAGCCGCTTCGGGACGACTCCCGCAGTGGTCAGCCGGCCGGCGAGCGAAGAGGGGACGTGGAACTTCTCGAGCTCGTCGTGCAGCCATTCTCCCCAACCGGAATCCACGTGGCTGTAGCTGAGGAAAGCGAAGTAGAGGGAGTGGGGGACAGCAGTTGGGCGGACGCCTCCGCTGTCGGGGCGGACGCGCTGCGGCTTCAGCAATTCGGCGGCTTCGGCCATCCGCTGCCTCCTGAGTCCCGTAAACTCAGTTAACACAAAGACCTACGGGGCGCGATTGACTTTGGATAACCGGTTGGAGCTTTGCCGGGCCGGCCCAAGCCCCTATATTCGCTGCTATGTCTTCAATCCGCCCCTGGCGAGATATCGTTCGGCGCAAGTCGCGTCAGATCATGATCGGCTCCGTTCCCGTCGGCGGAGACGCCCCTGTGACGGTCCAGACGATGACCAACACGCCGACCGAGGACGCGAAGGCGACGATCGACCAGATCCGCCGGTGCGAGGAGGCCGGTGTGGACATCATCCGAGTGTCCTGCCCGACAGCGGCGGCGACGGCGTCCCTGAAGGAGATTGTCCGGGAAGCGAACGTCCCGATCGTTGCGGACATTCATTTCCACTACAAGCGCGCGCTCGAGGCCGCCGACGCCGGAGCGGCCTGCCTCCGGATCAACCCGGGCAACATCGGCTCCGAGGATCGGGTCAGGGAAGTGATCGCCGCTGCTCGGGCCAACGGCTGCGCGATCCGCATCGGGGTCAATGCCGGAAGCCTCGAGAAGGACCTGCTCGAAAAGTATGGCGAGCCCTGTCCGGAGGCTCTGGTCGAAAGCGCGCTCGACCATATCCGAATCCTCGAGGACCATGACTTCCACGAGTATAAGGTCGCGGTCAAAGCCTCGGACGTCTTCTTGGCGGTCGCGGCCTATCATGCGCTCGCCGATGCCGTGGACTGCCCGTTGCATCTGGGAATCACCGAGGCCGGCGGACTGATCGGAGGAACCGTCAAATCCTCGATCGGAATCGGCTCGCTGCTCTGGGCCGGTATCGGCGACACGATCCGGGTCTCGCTTTCGGCAGAGCCGGAAGAGGAAGTCCGGGTCGGATACGAGATCCTCAAGGGGCTCGGGATTCGCAATCGCGGAGTCCGCGTCGTCTCCTGCCCGAGCTGTGCCCGCCAGGGTTTCGACGTGATCCGCACGGTGCAGACGCTGGAAGAACGCCTGCAGCACATCCGCACGCCCATGTCCTTGTCTGTTCTTGGCTGTGTCGTGAACGGCCCGGGCGAAGCTCGGGAGACCGACATCGGCATCACCGGAGGAGGCCAGGGCAAGCACATGGTCTATCTGTCGGGAGTGACCGACCACCATGTGCAGGATGCCGACATGGTCGAGCATATCGTAAGGCTGGTCGAAGCAAAGGCGGCCGAGATCGAAGCGGAATCCGCGGCCGATCAGACGCTCGACGCAGCCGAATAGCTGAGCGTTTAATCTTTTTTCACCTTGTCGGCGCACCTTTGCGCCATGGCCAAGGTGCTGTTGATCCTGTTCTTTTTCGGTGCGGTCGCTGACGGATTGACGTCATCGCAGTCCGAGCCGCCGCTTCTGATCGACGCTTCGCAACCGGTGCCGGCCACTCTCGACGCCAACAACTGACCCGCTAAACCCGGCGCGTGAACCGCGTCGCCCAGCATCCCGTTCAAGCGTTCGCAGCCGCGCTCGCAGCGGTCGGCATCCTGTCGATCATGGACGCGGTGATGAAAGCGCTGGTGCTCGCAATCGGCATTTATTCCGTGAGCATTTTCCGCTCGATCGTCGGTCTTCTGTTCGCCGGCGGATTGTATCTCCCACGGCGGCTTCCCTGGCCCAGCCGGTCGACTCTGAAGATCCACGTCGCGCGAGGCGTGATCGTGACGGTCATGGCCTTCCTCTTCTTTTGGGGAATTGGCCGGGTTCCGCTCGCTCAGGCGATCGCGCTCACCTTTATCGCGCCCCTCATCGCCCTGATGCTTGCCGCACTGTTCCTTCACGAGAAGATTGGTGGGAAGTCGATCGCCGGATCGATCGCTGCCTTCGCTGGCGTCCTCGTGATCGTCCTCGGGCAAGCGCGAGCGGAGCTTGGCCCGGAGGTCTTGCTCGGCAGCGTTGCCATCATTGGATCGGCACTTTGCTATGCCTTCAACATCGTCCTGATGCGCCACCAGGCGCTGGCGGCGAAGCCGCTCGAGATTACCTTCTTTCAGTCGCTGACAGTGCTGGCCCTCTGGCTGGCCGTCATTCCATTCGCAGGGCTTCCTGCATTGCCGACGGACTATTGGTGGATGTGGATCGCGATCGCGGCGGCAATGTCGACGTCCGGGGCCATGCTGTTCGCTTGGGGCTATGCGCGTGCAGAGGCGAGCTATCTCGCGGTGACGGAATATAGCGCCTTCCTGTGGGCCGCGGTTTGCGGCTGGTTCGTGTTTCGGGAGCCGGTGTCGGCTTATACGATCGCCGGTGCGGCGCTGATCGTCGGAGGCTGCATCATCGCTGCCCGAAGCAAGATGAAGGCTCCCGGCGAAGTCGAGGTCGTGACTTAGATGGAGCCGATCACGTTGATGGTGAAAGCCAGTACACCGATGTTGAACACGAAGGCGCCCATCGAATGGAGCGTCACGAACCTGCGAATTCCGGAGTCGCTCACCGTCACGTCCGAGGTCTGGGACGTCATCCCGATCGTGAAGGCGAAATAGACGAAGTCCCAATAAACGGGATCCGGAGTGTCCGGAAAATCGAGCCCCGTACACGACGCCGTCGTTCCGCCGCGATAGGCGAGATGGGTGTAGTGGAACGCGTAGATCACGTTGCTGAACAGCCATGCCAGGAACAGGGTCGCAACGACCAGCAGCTTGGTGAGTGTCTCCGGCTTCTGCTCCATCGTCTCCGCAGCAATTGCTGCGAGCAGCACGACCATCACGATTCCGGTCAGCAAGAGGAGGCCCGAGCGGTTCGCGTCATTCCGCTTTGCATGCTCGCTCACGAGGGTCGGGTCGTCCGATGCGATCAGCGGGGCGCAGACCAGGAGGAAGAGCGCCGAAGCGATGTCGAACGCGGCCATCAGCCCCAGCCAGCTGTTATGAAGCTTCGCGATTGCCAAGGGCGTTCCAGCCGCGAAGACGGCCAGGAACAGCAGGAAGCGCCACGGAGCGACAATGTTGCCGATGGTGCGCCGCTGGGCCATGGCTGGCAAAGTTACTCCGCGAACGGCATTCGTCCAGAGGAAGGATTATTATGGCCTGGTTCTGGTTGATCGTCGGCGGCCTGTTCGAGATCGGCTTCACCACGTCGCTTCGCTTTGTCGAGGGCTTCCGCAATGGGCCTTGGACGATCGCCTTCCTGATCTCGGTCGCGATCAGCATGGGCCTGCTCGAGCTGGCCTCGCGTTCGATCCCGATGGGGACTGCCTATGCCGTGTGGGGAGGCATCGGGGCAGTGGGAACGGTCATCGTCGGCATCCTGTGGTTCGGCGAGCCCACGACAACCATCCGCATTCTTCTTATCTTCGCGATCGTCGCCGCGATCGCCGGACTGAAGCTTACCGCTTAGGGCAGCGGCCTCACTTCTTCGGCGCGAGCAAGGCGTCGAGCGTGCCCTGGCCTTTGGCGGCCTTCTGGAGACGCGGGTAGCGAAGGCCGCCGTGCCAATCGAGGTCGAGCGTGCGGTAGACCTCACCGCTCTTTACCAGCAGCTTCACCGGCGCATTGGTCGACTTGCCCGCCTTGATCGCGGCCTTGAGACCATCGCCGTCGAACTTGCGCCCGTTCACCGCGAGCAGCTCCGATCCCACGGTCATGCCGGCGTTGAAGGCCGCGCTATCCCAAAGGACCGAAGTGATCTTGCCGTCATTGCCGACCACGAAACCGCCCGAATAGGTAAGGTCGTTGCTCTTCGAACTCTTCTCGTAAGACTTGATCCAGGCCGTCGGCTCTTCGGTGAAGACGAGGTCGTAGCCACCCTTGGTAAGCCCATCGAGCGGCGGGCTCGAAGACACGTCGAGGACCTTCGTGCGAAGATAGTTGTCCCAATCGTAAGGCTGTACCGCGTTGAGTGTCTGGACGACGTCTTCAAACGTGTAGGTCAGCTCGCCATAGTCGTGGTTGCGCATTCCGAAGAATGCGCGGGCAAAGTCGTCGATCGACTTCCTCCCGAGCGACTGGGTCCGGATGATGCGGTCGACGTCGGTCCAGATCAGCAGGCCTTCGCTGTAATAGTCCTCGCTACGCTGCCAGCTGCGCCATGCCTGCGGAGCGCGGTTGGCGACGATCGGGTCGTTGGTCGTGTCGACGAGGGGACGCCAGGTGCGGCCCGGCGTGCCGTAG
>DASSFK010000051.1:0-2973 GCA_035694565.1 Sphingomicrobium sp. | reverse complement strand
CACATTGTCCGGCACCTTGCGAAGACCGTCCATGTCGTCGCTGAAGGCGATCAGGCGGGTCGGCGCGCCGCCGGTAAGCTCCTCGTAGGCCTGGCGAACGAAGGTCGTCCGAAGCACCTCGTTGAAGGTGCCGATGTGCGGAAGGCCCGACGGTCCGTAGCCGGTCTCGAAGATCATCGGCTCGCCGTTCGGCTTTCCCTCCGGCCAGCGCTTCAGCAGCTTTCGCGCTTCTTCGTACGGCCAGGCCTTTGAGGCGGAAGCAGCAGAGCGGAGATCGACGGGTTCGGTCATTGACCGCGCTCCTAGCGAACGGACGCCTGCGCTGCTAGCCGAGGGCGATGCAACCGATCGCCGAATATGAGCCGATGGGTCGGGAGCGCTTCGAGCGCGAAATCGCCGCCAAGGGCGAGCCGGCAATAATCCGCGGCCTGGTTTCCGACTGGCCGGTCGTCCGAGCGGGCAAGGCGGGGCCCGAATCTCTGGCCCAGATGCTTCGCGAGGCTGCGACGAATGAGCCGTTCGAAGTATGGTTCGGGCTACCCGAGATCGAAGGGCATTTCGGCTACAATGAGGATTTCAGCGGCTTTAACTACGAGCGGAAGCTGGCGACCCTCGACCAGCTGCTGGACCTGCTGCTGCGGCAGCTAGGGCACGACCAGCCTTATTCGATGTATGCCAGCGGAATTCCGATCCGGAAGCTCCTGCCGCGACTCGTTCCGACCATCCCGGTGGCGATGCTGAACATGGCGAACGACATGCTCATCTCGCTTTGGCTCGGCAATCGGACGCACACTGCGACGCATTGGGACCTGTCGCGGAACCTTGCCTGCGTTGTCGCGGGCCGACGGCGGTTTACCCTGTTTCCGCCTGCTCAGCTGAAGAACCTCTACGTCGGGCCTCTCGAGTTCACGCTGGCCGGACAGCCCATCAGCATGGTCGATATCGATGAACCCGACCTTGAGACCTACCCAAGGTTCGCAGAGGCGCTGAAGACCGCTCAGCGAGCGGAACTTGGCCCAGGCGATGCGATCTACATACCGAGCATGTGGTGGCACAATGTTCACTCGCTCGAGGAGATGGGGGCGCTCATCAATTTCTGGTGGCGAGAAGGCGAGAAGCCGGTCCTGACCCCGATCAACGCGCTCTATCACGCGGTCATTACGATGAAGAACCTCCCGCCCAACGAGCTGGCGGCGTGGCGGAACATGTTCGACCATTACATCTTCGGCGATAACGGCGACCCGGTCGAACACCTGCCGGAAAATGCGCGCGGGCTCCTGGGCAAGCGCACTCCCGAGCTGGTCGCGCGAGTGAAAAAGATGCTGATCGACGTGCTTAGCCGCTGATTTCGCGTTCCATTTTCGTTCCGCTTTGCCTTAAGGTCCGCGCGTGCGTCCGCTCCCCCTCCCAGCGCTCCATGCGACCCATGCCGGCAACTGGCTGGTGAATGGCGAGGGGGAGGTCCGGGCGGCCAGCCGCGGCGAGGCCATCGCCCGGGCAGCCGAGACGCCGCACATCATCCTCAACGCGCCGCTGGTCGGGCAACGGCTCGGCTATCCGGAGCTGTCCGGCCTCGACCTGTTGGAGCTGTTTTCCTTTGTCCATCCGGCGAGGTTTGCGGTTCCGACGGTCGGCGGAATGTGCCGCGCGGCCGGGCTAGAGCCCCCGAAGTCCGAAGCCGAGGCGACGGAATCGCTTCGGGCCATCGCGAGCGCCTTGCTCGACGGTCTCGAAAGCCCGGAATGGAAGGAGCGCGAAGGCGCGTGGACGTCCAATCAGTCGCTCGCTCGAATGGGCTGGGCCTGGGCGCCGCTGATCAATTCGCGGCTCGAACGGCCCGAGCGCGGCGAGCGAATGCTCTTCTCCCGGTTGAAACAGTGGGAGGAGACGGCGGACCGCCCACCGCCGCGAACGATCCTGGTCGACCCCAGCGCTGCCCGGGACCGGCTCTTCAAGCTCACGGGATCGCGATCCGAGGCCAGGGCGGGGCAGACGGCAATGGCCGAGGGCTCGACCTCGGTGTTCGCTCCGCGGCGCCAGAAGGATGCCCCCAACATGCTGCTCGCGGAGGCGGGTACGGGCATCGGCAAGACCCTGGCCTATCTCGCGCCGGCTTCCTTGTGGTCGGAGGCCTCGGGCGGAACGGTCTGGGTTTCGACCTTCACCAAGGCTCTGCAGCGCCAGCTCGATGCCGAAGGCCCGCGACTGTTCTCCGACCCGGAGGAACGGGCGCGCAGGATCGTCGTCCGCAAGGGGCGCGAGAATTACCTTTGCCTGCTCAACTTGGAGGACGCTCTTCAGGGCGCCTTTGCCGGCCGCGCGGCGATCCTCGCCCAGCTCGTCGGGCGCTGGGCGGCTTATTCCAAGGACGGCGACATGGTCGGCGGCGACCTTCCGGGGTGGCTTCCGAGCCTGTTCCGCCGTGCCGGCGCAACCGCTCTCACCGACCGACGCGGAGAGTGCGTGTACGCCGGTTGCCCGCACTTCCGCCGGTGTTTCATCGAGAAGGCGGAGCGGGCGGGGCGCGAGGCGGACATCGTCATCGCCAACCACGCATTGGTGATGATCAACGCCGTAAGGGCCCGCGAAGACTCTCCCCAGCGGATCGTGTTCGACGAGGGGCATCACCTGTTCGACGCGGCCGATTCGACCTTCGCGGTCACCTTCGGCGGGCAGGACTCGATCGAGATGCGACGCTGGCTCGTCGGCCCGGAAGGCAAGTCGCGCGGCCGTCGGCGCGGCCTTGCGGCGCGGCTGATGGACGTTGCCTCCTATGACGACGAGGGCGCACAGGCCCTCGACGCCGCGATCGAGGCGGCGCGGGCGCTACCGTCCGACGGCTGGCTTCAGCGGGTGATCGAAGGCTCGCCGTTCGGTCCGGTCGAGGCGTTGCTGGGCGAGGTTCGCGGAATGGTCTACGCGCGGGCCAAGGCGCAGGATGCCGGCTACGGGCTCGAGACCGAACTGGCCGAG
>DASSFK010000050.1:0-7523 GCA_035694565.1 Sphingomicrobium sp. | reverse complement strand
TGGAAGTCCACCGCCTTGGGCAGCGTACGATGGGCCTTGCCCTTGAAATCGATCATCACGACCGAGTTCATGAAGTGGCCCGTGTGAAGCATCTTGGTCAGGAGCTTCTCTTCGACGTGGATCGAGAGAGGTTCCTTCTTTTCGCCGTAAACCACGGCGGGTACCCGTCCATCGCGGCGCAGTGATCGGGAGGCTCCCTTGCCAGCCCGGTCGCGCGCCTCGGCGGGCAGCGTCAGCTGATCGCTCATTTCGCTTGTTCCTTGATAAAGTGTGCTCCCGCCACGCCTCCAGGGATGACATTGGCCGGGAGCGCGCGCCTATAGGGGAGGGCTGCCTTAGACGCAAGTTGCGGCAGTTTTGATTGTCTTCGCCCCGGATCGCAGTCCGGGGTGAGGGCCATGGCGTTCAATTGATCCGGGCGGTCCGGATCCCGTATTTGCCGAGCTTCTGCTGGACGCTGTCCTTGCCGGCAAGATGACCTGCACCCACCGCGACGAACACCACGCCCGGCTGCTGCAGGCGGCGAGCAATCCACTGCGCCCAGCGGCCGTTGCGGTCGTTGAAGAGTAATTTGTAAGTCTGCGGAGAGCTGGCCTCCATCTGCTGAAGCATCGGAGTGAAGCCCTCGATGTCGCCCCGGTTCCAGTCGCCCTGCAGCTTCTCGAGCACGGCGGCAATCTGGGCTTTCGTACGGGCGGCGGCTTCGGGATCCGACGGCGGCTTGGCGCCGGGCATCTTGCCGAACATGTTCATCTGGAATTCGAAGCTCTCCAGCCCACCGACCGGCTTGCCGGTCTGTTCCGCAGCGTCGCGGAGAATCGCGTCTGCGCCGTTGTCGGTCGACATGCCCTGCGACTTGCCTGCCGACATGACCATCTTGCTGGTCGTCAGGAACGAGGCGGAGCCGGCGTACGGACCGACCGGCTGCATCGTTCCGCGCGGAACCGGCTGGACGACCGGGCGCCTCAGCGAGTCCGGAACGAGCGTTTCAAGCACAAGCTCCTTCGAGCCCGTAAATGCCGTCCGAACCTCGTCGTTGAACCATTCGCTCTTTCCGTCGAGCGCGTGGAAGGTGCCGAACAGGTAGATGATCGTGTCTTCGTCATTGACGACGAAGATTGCCGGCCGGGCGTTCGCTTTCACGGGCTCGGCGACCGGCGCGGCTGGTGCCGGTACTGTGATTGCGGCGGCGATCAATGCAGCGATCATCCCAAGCCTTCCTACATTCGCAGGGCCGCACGGAAACTGGGGATGAAGCCGGAGAGGAAGGACAGGCTAGCACCAATCACGCAGCCGTGATCATCCCAGCCAGCGCGCCAGGGCGCGCTCTTCCGCACCCGGTGCATCGTGCCCCCCAGCCCGATACCCAAGGGCAGGATGGTCACCGAGACGTTAAGAAATGTCTAGCAAAAACAGCGAGAAGCGAATTTTTCGCGACGAGCCGAGTGCGGCGCCTCCCTATTGGAGGCGCTTGACCTTGTAGCCGCGGCTTTCGAGGTACTGCTGAACCGAGCCGTCGCCAGCCAGATGGCCGGCGCCGACGGCGATCATGACCGTTCCGGGCTGTGCCATCCGCCGCTCGATCCACTGGCTCCAATTATAGTTCCGGCGGGTCAGGAGCGCGGCTTTAAGCTCCGGAGAGCCCGACAAGTCTCGGTTGAACGACTGGCCGATCAGCTTGACGTCACCCGACAGCCACGCCTGCAGCATTCCGGAAAATTGTTCCCTCATCGCTTCCGGCTTCTCGATCGCTCCTTCGAGGAGCTGGCGTTGTGCGCTTTCCGGAAGCCGGTCGAAAAAGGAAAGCTGCTCCTGGTTGGTCTCCAGCTGATCGACCGGTTTGCCCGACGCTGCGAAGGACTTGCGAAGCACGGCCTCGACGCCTTGCTCACCTTCCACGCCAAGCATCTGGAATTGCGCTCCAAGGAGGGTGAAGGAAGCCGCCCAGGTCTCCATCCGGTCGAACATCGTTCGCGGAACCTGTGTTTTCGCAATCGCCGCCTCGAGCTGAGGCCGTTTGTCGGGCGCGACTCTCTCCGCGATCGGTGGAAGTCCGCTGGAGAAGCCGAGTGCGGCCATGATGCCAGCGAGCTGTTGCGGGTTGGCGCTATCGATCAAGGTCTCGAGCACCAGAGACTGCGAGCCCTGGACCGCCTTTTCGAACTTGGGGGTGCGCCACGCCTGGTCCTTCGGAAGCAGGTGGATGGTTCCGAACAGATAGACGGTCGTATCTTTGTCCCTCACCTCCCAGAGCGCGGGGGCGTTCGAACGGGCGGCCGCCGGTGTGCCGGACGCAGCAACTGCAACAAGGCCGAGGGCCGCAAGGCCACGCCTGAACAACTTCTTCAACATGAAATCCCTCTGCCCATCCGTTTCTTGACGAAGGATGTATGAACGCGACGGGCAACCGTCCACTTGCCCGCTCGGAATCGATGCGCCAAAGCCCGCGGGAACACCCACCAACGAACGAGAACACGGTTTTGGCCCTCAGCTTTCAGGACCTGATCCTCACGCTGCATCGATATTGGAGTGCGCAGGGCTGCGTGCTCCTGCAGCCGTACGATATGGAAATGGGAGCGGGGACGTTCCATCCGGCCACCGTTCTGCGCTCGCTCGGGCCCAATCCATGGAAGGCGGCCTACGTGCAGCCGAGCCGCCGGCCGACGGATGGGCGTTATGGCGAGAACCCGAACCGTCTCGGCCATTACTATCAGTATCAGGTGGTCCTGAAGCCCAGCCCGCCGGACCTCCAGCAGCTGTATCTTGAGAGCCTGGTCGAGATCGGGATCGATCCGCTGAAGCACGATATCCGCTTCGTCGAGGACGATTGGGAGAGTCCGACGCTCGGCGCCTGGGGACTTGGCTGGGAAGTCTGGTGCGACGGGATGGAAGTCACCCAATTCACCTATTTCCAGCAGGTTGGCGGCATGGATTGCAAGCCCGTCACAGGTGAACTGACCTATGGGCTCGAGCGGCTGGCGATGTACATCCAGGGCGTCGACAACGTCTTCGACCTCAAGTTCAACGACGGCGGCGTGACCTACGGCGACGTGTTCCTCGAAAATGAGAAGGAGCTGTCGCGCTACAATTTCGAAGTCGCCAATACCGAGAGCCTGTTCGAACTGTTCCGCAAGGCGGCTGCCGAGAGCGAGAATTGCGTCACGAACAAGCTTCCCATCCCCGCTTACGAGCAAGCGATCAAGGCCAGCCACATCTTCAACACGCTGCAGGCGAGAGGCGTGATCTCCGTTGCTGAGCGCCAGGCCTACATCGGCCGCGTTCGAGATCTCGCGAAGGCGGCCTGTGCGACATGGATGGAATGCAACGGGTGGCAGGCGTGAGCGCGGACTTCCTTCTCGAGCTGTTGAGCGAGGAAATCCCGGCGCGGATGCAGGCGGGCGCCCGCAACGACCTTGCGCGCCTGTTCGCGCAGGAGCTCGATGAGCTTGGAGTGACCGCCGAAGCGATCGATGTCTGGTCGACCCCGCGCCGACTGGCGATGATCGCTCGCGGACTTCCAAAGGAAACGACGGCGGTTAGCGAAGAAATCAAGGGACCGCGCACAAGTGCTCCCGCGCAGGCCCTCGAAGGATTTCTGCGCAAGGTCGGCCTTCCTCACGAACAGCTTCAGGAGCGCGATGGCGTCTGGTTCGCAGTGGTGGAAAAGGCTGGTCGGCCGATGCGCGATCTGCTCGGTCCCATCGTCGAGCGTATCGTCCGCGACTTCCCGTGGCCGAAGTCGATGCGCTGGGGTGCGTCGTCTGAGAGCACTGCCTCGCTTCGATGGGTGCGGCCGTTGCATGGCGTGGTTGCACTTCTCGGTGACGAGATCGTGCCGGTCCAGGTCGATGGCATCAGCTCCGGAGCGACAACTGTCGGCCATCGCTTCCAACACGCCGGTCCCATCACCGTGGGCGGCGCACATGACTATGCAGAGAAGCTGCGCGCCTGCCATGTGATCGTTGATCACGAGGAGCGCGAAAAGTTGATCCTCGAAGGCGCGGAGGAGGCGGCTTTGGGCGCGGGCCTCAAGCTCGTTCCCGACGAGGGCCTCGTGGTCGAGAACGCCGGGCTGACGGAATGGCCGGTAACGCTGCTTGGCCGCTTCGACCCCGATTACCTCGACGTTCCGCGGGAAGTGATCGTCCTCACGATGCGGACGAATCAGAAGTATTTTGCCTGCACGAACGAGGATGGCGGGCTCGCCCCGGCATTTGTTTGCGTGGCCAACGTCGACGCGAAGGACAAGGGCGAGGCCATCGTGGAAGGCAATCGCCGTGTGCTTGCCGCGCGCCTCGCCGATGCCCGGTTCTTTTGGGAGCAGGACTTGAAGGTTCCGCTCGAGGAACAGGCTGCGAAGCTGAGCGGAATCGTGTTCCACGAAAAACTGGGAACGACTGCCGAAAAGGTTGCCCGTGTCGCCAAGCTCGCCGAATGGCTGGTGAAGGAGCAGCTGGTGCCGGGAGCCGACATGGAGCAGGTTCGCACCGCAGCGAAGCTTGCCAAGGCGGATCTCGTCAGCCAGATCGTTGGCGAATTTCCGGAACTTCAGGGCACTCTCGGGGGCTACCTTGCGCAGGCGCAGGGGCAGCCGATGTCGGTGGCCAATGCCATTCGCGATCATTATCGTCCGGCGGGGCAGGGCGACGAGGTTCCGACCGATCGCACGACCGTTGCCGTCAACATCGCCGATCGACTTGATACGCTGGTCGCCTTCTTCTCGATCAACGAGAAGCCAACCGGCTCGCGAGATCCATTCGCGCTTCGGCGCGCTGCGTTGGGCTTCCTCCAGATCCTGACGAAGAATGGCCTGCGTTTGCCGCTATCGGACGTTCTGGTGCAGGCGGCGGTACTCCTGATCGTCTCGCGCCTTGGGGCGATCGACACGGTGCGGTTCCCCGACCTTCTCGAGCCCGACGACGATGAGCACGAGATCACCGCCGAAGTTGGCTCATTCACCTATAGGCATGGCGACCGAGTGGTTGTGCGCTGGAAGTCAGACAAGACGCCCAAGATCGAGCGCGGCCAGATCATCGAGGAAGCGACCGGAATCGCCGGCGCGATCCTCGAATTCCTCGAAGACCGGCTGAAGGTTCAGCAGCGCGATGCCGGCGTTCGTCATGACCTGATCGACGCCATATTCGCGCTAGGCGACGAGGACGACATCGTTCGCTTGCTGGCCCGGGTGAAGGCGCTCCAGGCATTCGTCGGAACGGAAGACGGCGCCGACCTCCTCACGGGCTACAAACGCGCCGCGAATATCCTGCGGAAAGAAAAGTGGGAGGAGCGGCGCGAGCCTCGGCCGCAATCCTACAGTCCGCTTTTGGAAGAAGCCGAGCTGGACGAGGCGCTGGACGCCGCCGAGCCTCGTGCGAAACAGGCCATCGAAGACGAAGATTTCGAGCGCGCGATGAAGGTGCTTGCGTCGCTCCGGAAGCCGGTGGACGCCTTCTTCGACAAGGTGACGGTCAATGATCCTGACCCCGCCAAGCGCGAACGTCGGCTCAACCTCCTCGCGCGACTGCGCGATGCGGTGAACTGCGTCGCCGATTTCTCCAAGATCGAGGGCTAGGCCTAAAGCGGCCGGTCGTCCGAGGGGTCGCCGCGGTCCTTGATGGCGGCCGCGCGAAGGCTGTCGCGCTCGCGCCATTCCTTCTCCTGACCCGACCAGTGCTTCTCGCGATCTTCGAGCCGCTTGCGCTCGTCGTGGTAGCGCGTCTTCCACTTCTTCCGGCCACCGGATGTCAGGAAGAGGCCGACCAGCATTCCAAGGACGAACACCAGCGCAACAATTATCCACTGCTCGTGGGTGAAAATCGACATTGCGCGATCCTTCGATTGTTCCGTGCGGGTAACAAAGGCGGGAACGGCCAATGGTTCCAATCAGGAAAAACGGAAACCGCCCGCGCCTTTCGACGCGGGCGGTACCCCCCACCTGTGAGATGGATCAGGCGTTCAGGAAGTTATCGCTGATCGCGCAGGCGGCCGGACCGAGGATCACGATGAACAGGGTCGGCAGAATGAACAGGATCAGCGGAACGGTCATGATCGCTGGAAGACGCGCTGCCTTTTCCTCGGCGCGCATCATGCGCTCGTTGCGGAACTCGGCCGACAGCACCCGCAAGGCAGAGGCCAGCGGAGTACCGTACTTCTCGGTCTGGATCATGGTCGTGACGACGCCGCGAACAGCTTCGAGGTCGACGCGCATGGCCAGGTTTTCAAAGGCCTGGCGGCGTTCGGCGAGGAAGCCCAGCTCGATGGCGGTCAGACCGAACTCGTCGCCCAGCTCCGGATACGCCTTGCCCAGCTCCTTGGCGACGCGGCCGAAAGCGGCGTCGACAGTGAGGCCGGCCTCGGCGCAGATCACGAGCAGGTCGAGCGCGTCGGGAAGACCCTTCCGAACGGCGTGCGAGCGCTTGGTCACCTTGTTCTTGAGCCAGATGTCCGGCGCCTTGTAGCTGCCGACCAGAATGCCAGCGACGGTGATGTACCGGCGCAGCCAGGACCAGGCCGGCCAATAGTCGACGACGTAGATCAGCACGACGGCCGTCAGGCCGAGAACGACCGGCAGCATGAAGCGCGCAGCAATGATGAAGAAGGCGAGGTCCTTGGTGCGGATGCCCGCCTGCATCAGCTTCTGCTGGATCTTCTTGATCTGGTCGTCCTGAAGCATCTTGAACTGACCGAGGACCGACCGGACGCGATCTGCGGCCTGGTTGCGATTGGTCAGTTTCTTGCGCTTGTTGGTCGATGCGACGATGCCGGCCTTCAGCTGCTCGCGGCGCTCGTTGAGCGCCTTGACGCGGCGGGCCATGGGATCCTTGGCCGTCGTTGCGGCATAGATTGCGGTCATCACCGCCATGGTCGCGATCCCGCTAAGGATGGTCGCGATCCAGATGACGTCGAAGCCGAGAAGAGTGGGGCCTCCGTTGGGCATGATCTAACCGTCCCCCCTCAGATCTCGAAGTTGACCATTTTGGCCATGATGAAACCGCCGATGCCCATCCATACGAGAGCACCCAGGCCGGCGACGATGAGGCGCTGATCCTCGAAGAATTTGCCCATGTAATCGGGGTTCATCATGTAGACGAGGCCGAAGACGATGAAGGGCAGGGCACCGACGATGTAGGCCGATGCCTTCGATTCCGAGCTCATCGCGCGGATCTTCAGCTTCATCTGGGCACGCTTGCGAAGCACGTCCGCAAGGTTCGAAAGCGTTTCCGCCAGGTTGCCGCCAGTCTCGCGCTGGATTGCAAGCGTGATGACGAAGAACTGGAATTCCGGAGTGCCGAGGCGGTCCGCGGTTTCCTGCAGGGCGGCCTCCATCGTGCGACCGATCTTCATCTTGTCGGCAACGGCCCTGAATTCGAGGCCGACCGGACCCGGGATTTCACCCGATACGATGCCGAGCGTCTCGGTGATCGGAAGACCCGAACGAAGACCGCGCACCATCAGCTCGATCGCATCCGGAAAGTTCGAATTGAACTTGGCAATTCGGCGCTTGATCATCTTGCCGACGATGA
>DASSFK010000049.1:0-18276 GCA_035694565.1 Sphingomicrobium sp. | reverse complement strand
TTCCAGGAATGGCGCGAGTGACGGGGCTCGAACCCGCGACCTCCGGCGTGACAGGCCGGCGCTCTAACCAACTGAGCTACACCCGCGTTTTTGGCGTGGCGGCGAACTAGGTGCCACCCCGTGGGCTGTCAACATCAGCTGGGTCTTTTTCTTCATCCTCCTCGCCGGCATGCGTCAGAGTGCCATGCTCGAAGAGGAAGCCGGCGATGTCGGGCGTGCCCGCTGCCGAGAAAATCGTCTTCATGATGATCAGCAGCGGAACGGCAAGCAGCGCGCCAGTCGTCCCCCACACCCACGACCAGAAGCTCAAGGCGATCAGGATCGCGAGCGGGCTGATGGTCAACCTCTTGCCCACGATCACCGGAGTGACGAAGTTGGCCTCCATCAGGTGAAGGCCGGTGAAGATCAAAGGCGGGAGAAGCGCTGACCATACGTCCGGCAAGGTCATCAGGCCGCCGACGAACAGCAGGAGCGCGGAGCCGATCGGGCCGAGATACGGAATGTAATTCAGCACTGCGACGATACCCCCCCACATCACCGGCGAATCCATGCCGAGCTGCCAGAGAATGAGGGCGGTCAGGGCGCCCAGCGTCACGTTGATGAGCGTGATCGTACCGATGTAGATCGAAGTGGCGTCCACCACCTGCTGGATCACCCGGGCGGTCGTGAGGGCACCTTCGAAGCTCCCGCGGCTGACGATCGTGCGCTTCCGCATCGCCGTCCATCCGGCGAGGAAGAAGAAGATCACCAGCAAGGCGAAGAACAGCTGGATGATCAGGTGCGGCGCCGAGCTGGCAAGGAGACCGCCCAGTGAATTCGGGGTCTCGATGCGGACCGTGCGTCCCTGCTCCGGCGCCAGCGCGACCTGGGAGAAGATGCGGTCAACGAAGCGGTCGAACGATTTGTAGAGATCGAGCACCGGATCGAGCGCGGCCTGGACCTTCGGGATTCGCTCCGGGATCAGCGCCACCCAATTGATTGCCGGAAGGACGATCGAGCCAATCGCGAAAAGCGCGATCATCAGGAAGATGATGACGCAGATGCCCGCCGCGAGCTTCGAAGGAACGCCGCGGCGCTCGAACCACTCCAGCATCGGAACCAGCGTGATTGCGATCACCATGGCCGCGGTGACCGGCATGAAGAATTCCGCCCCTGCCCTCAGCGCGAACGGCAAGGTGATGGCGATGCCGAGGCCCGCGATCAGGGCAATGGATGCGAGCAGACGGTCGCGCTTTGCACTGCTTTCAACGAAAGTGTGCGGCACTTCGACCGGAGGCGGCGCCTTCTTGCTGGTCCGAGCATCCATGGATGCAACGATATCCGCGGAAAGGCGTGCTCGCCAGCGGCTTGCGAAGATTTCCCTCGGGGAAGACCGGAAATCTCCGCTTAACTTCCCGTTCGATGGGCGGGACGACGATTTGCTACCGCGCCCTCGACCACCTCCCCTGGGCGGAAAGCTCCGGCTCTGAAAGATTGGTGCCCCTGGTCCGACTCGAACGGACACTCCGGTTAGGAACTCGATTTTGAGTCGAGCGCGTCTACCATTCCGCCACAGGGGCCCCGCAGCGAGCCTTAGCTAGCGACAGCCCGCCTTGAGGACAACCGAAGTTCAGCTAGCGAACGAGAAAGCCGTCGGAGCCGCCCCGTAGCGGTTCGGAACCGTCGTGCCCTTCTTCAGGAACAGGGTCAGGAGATGAGCGAACGCGAGCAAGGTGATCCCGAGAAAGCCGAGCGCCACGATCTTTGGAAGGATTCCGCGGAATGCAAACGCCATCGGCATCAGGAAGAGCATGAGGCACGGGACCACCAGCTCTTTCCCCGACTTGCCGAGGTCGTGAAGGCGGCGAACCGCGACGGCGATCTGCGGGATCAGCAGCAGCAGCGCTATCAGGCCTGGAAGCAGTGTGCGCATGCCGAGCAGCGCCCCGACGAGGCCAGCGACCGCGTTGACTATGATTACGAATGCCAGGAACAGCCAGAACTCTTCGCGAGACGCGCGGCCTGAGAAGTCGGCATATTTCCTGAGCGTGTAGAGCCCAGACTCAAACAGCTTCATGATTACCCCCTTCAGTACGCATGGGGGTCGGCACCCACGCACGCCGTACAAGGGAGATTTGCCATTAATTTTCCGTTAGGTGAAGAGGCTGACGGCCCGCTTTTCCAGCTCGCCTTCGAATCCCAGGCAGCGGTTTTTCGGGCCGCCGCGCCCAGCGATTCTCGACGGCGATTTGGAGGATGCTCCGCACAGATCTTGAATTTCAGGCGCGGGGGTGAGCGTGGCGGTAGACGTCCAGCAGGCGCGCGGCATCGACGGCGGTGTAGATCTGCGTCGAAGACAGGCTTGCATGCCCCAGCAGCTCCTGGAGGGCTCGGAGGTCGGCGCCCCTCGCCAGCAAATGGGTCGCAAAGCTATGCCTAAGAGCGTGCGGAGTGAGAGTATCGGGCAGCCCCAGACGCTTCCTCGCTGCCGCGACCGACCGCCTCACAAGATCGGGATTTAGCGGACCTCCGCGAGCCCCAACGAAGAGCGGACCGTCGCGCTCGATCGGCCATGGGCACTGGCTCACATAATCTTCAATCGCTTCGCGAATGGCCGCCACGACCGGGACCATGCGCGTCTTCGACCTTTTCCCAGTTACCCTCAGCGTCTGGCCAATCGGCCGGATGCTCCCTGTCAGCGACAAGGCTTCGGCGACGCGAAGTCCAGCGCCGTACAACAAGAGCAGGATCGCGAGGTCGCGGGCTCCGATCCAGCCGACGGACGCCGCGCCTCCAGCATCCTCGGCAAGCGCCATCGCCTCGTCCGGTGCGACCGGTCTTGGCAATGTCCGCGGCTTGCGCGGTGCACGTGTTCGAGGAAGTTGCGGCAGTTTCCCTTGTTGTTCAGCGGCGTACGATAGGAAATTACGGACAGCTGACAGCTCCCTCGCCGCAGACGCCGGACCTAGCCCTTGTCGACGCCGCTCAGCCAGAAAGGCTCGCAGATCCTGAGCATTGATGGTCAGAAGAGCGCACGGATCGATCGCTTGCGAGCGATAACTGCCCAGGAAATCGATCAAGCGATGCGCGGTCGCAGTGTACGCCCGTCCAGTGTGAGCGGAACGCCTGCGGTCGTGAAGGAGATAACCGGCCCAGCGCTCGACCAGAGCGCGTGCCGGATGATCAATCAGTTCTCCGGGTCGACCAGCCACCGACGGATGATAGCGGCAAGGCTCCGTCCTAGGAACATCAGCAATTCGGATCCGTGACGAGCGTCCAGATCCTGCTCGGACCGCTGACCAAGCGCGATCAGGCCTTCCGGAAGCGGTGAGCCGCATTCGATGCGGATAAGGGCTTCCGCACGGATGAGGTCGCAGGCGGGTCCGAACAGCGGATGCCCATGTTCGACCATGCGCATCGAGACGCCATTCACCTGCTCGATCGAGCGCATCAGAAGCTGTGGCTCGACATTGTGAACACCGTTGCAATCGGCGCGGAACGCCTGCTTGCCCACCACCAGCGCCAGCGCGACCGCGTCGATGCCAAGGATCAGCGGCCATTCCTGAGTCACGACGTGAAGCAGGTCGTCGATGCCGTCCGCCTCCATGGCGGCGATCACCGCTTCATGGATTGCGGAGACCGCGCCCGAATGCCCGCGGGCAAAGGCGATGAGGTCCTGATTGGCTTCTTCGGCAGCACCAAGGCGCTCGCGCAGGTGCGCAAGAGCGTGGTCCTTGAAGGGGATCACTCGAGCCATGCGACCGTTTTTACCGCCGCATCGGTTAATTTCCTACAACAGTCAGCGGACGGCGAGCTTGGCCGTCTCGGCTCGCGCTTCCCTGACCTCGGCGCGGTTGCCGTCGCTGCCCTTGGTGAGGTCGACAAGCTCGGCGTAATATTTGCTTGCCCTGGAAGCATCGCCGACCAGCTTCGCCGAATGCGCTGCGCCATAGAGGCCGCTCAGGCGCCGCGGCGCGCGCTGAAGCGATGCTTCATAGGCCGCCAGCGCGTCTCCGGAACGGCCGGCCTCAAGCAGAAGCTCACCCAGCTGCTCGCGCGCCGGGAGAATTGCTCCAGGCGTCACCGGATGCTTCTCGGTCGAATCATCGAGGTCGGCGGCCGCACGCATCAACGCGACCGCTTCGTCCTTTCTTCCTTCCGCGAAGGCGATCCACGCGTCGGCAATCTGGCGTTCGATCGAAACTTGCGTTCGCCAGTCATAGTCGCCCGGCTGGATCGTCAGCGACTGCTCCAGCACGGTGAGCTTGGCCGATTGCGCCTTCGCGAGTCTCACGTCCCCGCTCCGCGCGGCGCCGACGGCCCTCGCGAACTCGATATTGGCCAGCGACCATTTGTGGTTGGACAGCGCAGCCAGGCCCGCAGTCGCCGCAGGGAGCTGGAACGCGGCCGCCTCCTTCCAGCGCCGGCGCTCGAGAAGAACGCGAGCCGGGATCGCGGTCGCGGCATAGGCGACCGTCGGTGACGGCGGGTCGGCGCGCTGCATTGCCACAAGGTCGTCGAGGACCTTCTGCGCGTCGGAATCGCGGCCTTCCTGAAGGTAGGCGTAGGCCAGATAATCCATCGCGTGGAGCTGCTGGTCCCAGGCACCAGCCATTCCGCTGGACTTGGCGAAAGCGAGCGCCGCGGATTCGGCCGCGAGATTGGACTTGATTGATTCATCCCACAGTCCGAGCCGGGTGAAGATGTGGGATGGCATGTGCTGGGCATGCGCGGACGCAGGGGCAATGTCGGCGTAGCGTTGCGCTGCCGGAAGGGCGAGCTCGGCCAGGGCTGGATAGTCGAAACTATGAATGAGGTAATGGGCGACGCCCGGGTGATCCGGTTTGTCCTTCAGCACCTTGTTGAGGATGGCCGCGGCATCCTTCTGGCGGGCGAAGCGGGGATCCTTGTCAATCGTGCCGGCAGCGATCTGGGAGAGGGCGTAGAAAACGGCGGCTTCATCGTCAGTCGGATAAAGTCTGTGCAGGCTCGCCATCGCCGAATTGTAGGCGAGCACACGAGTCTTGTGATCGAGTTTGTCCGAGTCTTTGTAGAAAGTCGCAATCGCTGCGACATAGTCGCGCTCGCGTTCGCTTTTGGCTGTCGACGCCTCGGCCTTCGCCACGGCGGTACGGCCTTTTTCGAGCTCGGCAGGTGTCGGCGAAGCCCAGAGTGGATGATAGTTGCTCATGGCCGAACCCCAGTATGCAATCGCGCATGAAGGATCGGCGGCAGCGGCTTCGTTAAAGGTCGCTTCGGCGCGTTGATATTCGAACGAGTGGAGCCAGGCGACGCCGCGCTCGAACGTCGATTGCGCGGCTGGGCTGCAGGTCGTCTGGAAATTCACCTTGCCGAGCTCTTCGGCATTGTGATGGTGGTCGTGCGGAGCTGCTTGAGCGAATGCCAGAGCGGAGACGAGGAGAAGCGCGTTCATCAGCATGACCTCCCGCGCCGTGAATAGCATAGCCGAACCGACGCGTTGCGACGGTCCGGCTCGCTCGAGAGTTGGAACGCGCTGGACCTTAGCGGTCGGCCAGCTTCGTCCCTAAGTCTTACGTATGATCCTTGATGACTGGGCCACCCGCCACTGAACGGATTTCAGATCTTGTCAGCTCGCGGATTGAGGACTTCTTCGAGACGCTCTTGCGATTCACTTTCATAACATCTCCTTCCTCGCATAAGGTGTGGACCATTCGAGACTCAGCTCTTTACACCAACTGTCCACCAGATTGAACCGCCGACCAGATGCCTTTAGTTCACTGGGATAAGTGTCCCTCTATCCAGCTTGAATACCTTCTTCGCCCGACAAGCGAGATCCCATCTGTGTGAGACGATAATGCGGGTGATCGGCAAGCCTTCAATGAGTGCCGCTACTTTTGATTCATTTGCCGGATCCAAGTTTGCTGTACCTTCGTCCAGCACCAGGATTTCGGGATCACCATAAAGAGCCCGTGCAAGAAATATTCTCTGCTTTTGACCGCCCGAAAGTGTCGAACCCATATCACCAACCAAGCTCAGGTAATTCATTGGCATTGCCATAATTTCATCGTGAATCCGAGCCCGCTTAGAACAGTTGATTAGTTTTTCCTGATCAACTCGCCCCTCGAAGAACGCGATGTTCTCCAAAATCGTGCCGGCAAAGAGGTCATCATCCTGCTGGACAACCCCCAATCGCCTCCGCCAACGTCTCAATCCGAAGGATTGCAACGGCACATCATTGATCAAGACTCGCCCTTGCGTAGGAGGATACAAACCTTGCAAGATCTTCAACAGCGTCGTTTTACCACCGCCAGAATCGCCAATAATCGCAACATAGTCCCCCCTATCCACTCGCAAGTTGACGCCACTAAGGACAACTGCGTCATTCATTCCGTATCGAAAATGAACGTCAGACAGGACGATTGACGCCACGGGCTCATTTAACCGTATCGACGGCGCGTCTAAAGGCTCAGGATTCTTGTGGGCAATGTCCGCGATTCTATCTAAATGCACCCTAAGCAGTCTGTAATCTATTAAACGTTCGACCAGCACTCCAAATCTCTCAGAGAGTTGTCCACGAAACAAGAGAAATGCAAGTAACATACCTAGCGTAAGGTCACCCGCGAAAACTTCCTTGGTACCGACAAATAATATAAAAACGTATCCGAGTGTCGAAGTGAGTGTTTGAGATGCCTTAACCGCTATAGTCGGTACCCCTGTGCGAACTGACGCATTATTTACTCTGTTATAGAAATTAAGCCACGATGATTCGCGATCTTGTTCTTTGCCAAACAGCTTAAGCAGTCTGTTAGCGCGAATCGTTTCGATAAGATGCGACTGCTCTTCTGCCCTCGCTACCGCCAACTCATCCTCTCTCGGCCTGCGTATCCGATAGGCAGCTAGCGAAACAACAGCGTGAATCAATAGAAAGCTGAACAATATAAGCGAAAGGTCCAAGCTATATATAACGAGGACTATGCCAGCTACCACGGCGACGATGCCATCAATAATGAATGATGCGATGCCTCCGGAGATAACATCTTGTATAAATCTAACAGATCCTAGACGCGACAGGATATCACCAACGTATCGTTTTTCGTAAAATTCCGTTGGCAGTCGGATCAGTTTGCTTACGAGACCTCGGAGTATTTGTAGATTCAACTCCTGGGAGAGCATGATAACAACATAATCTCTACAGAATTGACTTATTGTAGCAATAAATCCAGCAGCTGCAAATGCTATACAAACAGTTAACAATAGGTTTGTATCTTCTGTTGTCATCACTGAGTCGATAATTATTTGCAGAGCAAAGGGCATTATAAAGATAAGCATCTGCAGAATGATAGATAATACTATTGTTTGAATTAACGGCGATCCAACATTGCTCAGTTGGTTCCACATGTGGGAAAGTTTGAGAGTCTTACTTTCGGAGATCAATTCAAATTGAGACGAACGGTGAAACTCCAAGGCTACGCCAGTGAAATGCTTGGATAGTTCGTTCAAAGGCAATTTTAGGACGCCACGAGCTGGATCATGTATAACGGTGAGGTTTCTCCCAGACCGCTTGAGCACGACGAAATGATTTAGGTCCCAATGCAGAATTGACGGAGCTGACAACTCAGGGATATCTGACAATTCCAAACGAAGCGCGCGACTTGTGAAGCCTAACTGCTCGCCTATTTGCATGAGATCCTCAAGCGTCGAGCCCTTGAGAGAAATGGCAAACCTGTTACGTAAGCTGTTAAGATCGATGCTGTGGCCGTGGTAGCGCGCGATCATACAAAGGGACGCCAACCCACATTCAGCAGCCTCATTTTGGTATATTATCGGGAGGCGCCCTGTGCTCATTTTACTGCGCCTCGTGGGCATCACGAATAATGAGCTGCACCAACCGTTTCCAAACTGGCGCACGGTCAATCACAATTTCACCGGTAAACATCATTCCTGGTGCCAAGCGGATTCGGCGACTCGTTTCTCCTGACGGCTGTTTGATGATCGCTTCGGCACGATAATACGGCTCGTTCGAATCAAGATATTTAGGTAGGAGATTCGCGCTTGTTGGGACTGAAGCGACTTGACGGATTTTCCCTTCGAGTCGACCATAGATCGCAACCGGGAGGGCATCAAAAGCGATGCGTACCTCCTGTCCAGGACGGATGTGCACGCCGCCATGCGCCCGAATATAGATCTCACCGATAACCGGAGAATGGTCGTTAAGAATAGTGAACTGGATCTGTCCAGGCAAAATGGCATCCCCATTACGAATGGAAATGTCTGCAAGGATTCCACTTGATGGCGCCGTAACCGTATACGATATATTTTCTCTACGGACGGCATCTTCACTATCTAACTTAGCTATTGCGCTACGTAATTTACTTTTTACATCGGTTAGCGCAGCTTGTTGATCAAGACGCTCAAATTGCAAATTCCTAATTTGGGATTTAAGCAGTACGATCTTGCTTCGTGTCTCTACAAGATCCTTCTTCGACTCGAGTAAGCTTTCCTGCCGCCTTTGCCATTCGATTTTTGAAATAAAGCCTCGATCAAAAGCACCACGAGCGCTATCTACGGCTGCTGTTGTCAGTGTACGATGCTCAATTTGAATATTCTGTTCATCAAATAGATGACGTAAAACTTCATTGAGAGTATTTAGCTTCGACAAATATTCATCTGAGTTTCGAGCCTCATCCTTATTTGTCATTCCTAATTGTATCTGAAGCTCGGCTCGTTGTGCAAGGATCGCCTGTTTTAGAACCAAATTGGTGTCGAGATTTGCCTGCGGAGAACTAAAACTTTGCACCCAGAATAATGGTTCACCTGCCCTTACAAACTGTCCCTGTTGTACTTTAAGCCCTCCGACAACACCGGACGATGTACTCAAAGATTGGCTAAGTCCTTCTTTGGGCTTAATGATTCCTCGAGCCCGCTCGGTCCTTGGCCAGCTACAAGCGAACATGACAAAGCCAATTAAAGCTAGGATTGAAATTGCTACGCACCAAATCAGGGTGCTAATGAGAGCAGGTCGCTTTCGAACCTCTCCAAGATACCGAGATTGATGGTGATCCACTACCTCTTGGCGAAGCAGGTCATGCACCGTGAGACACGCTCAAATTGTGATTGGCGACCGTCCAATGACGATTATTGATAATAAGAGTCGAATTCGACCAGTCCCCCACACGCTGTTCCTTCCCCCAGGATCGCAGCGACTCAGCGGGTGTGACATATGCACTTTGGTGTTCGGTTTCTCAAATGACAAAGACAAGCGACTGAATTAGCGTGTGTCCCAAGATCAGCCGATTTGCTGCCCAGTCTTCTCCCAATCGGCGAGGAAGCTCTTGATGCCGTTGTCGGTCAACGGATGCTTGAAGAGTTGGTGGATGATCTTCGGAGGTGCCGTCATGACGTCAGCGCCGATCTTTGCCGCTTCGACAATGTGAATCGGGTGCCGGACGCTGGCGACCAGGATCTGGGTCGCGAAGTCGTAATTATCGTAGATGAGACGGATATCGGCAATCAGCGCCATACCATCGAAGCCCACGTCGTCGTGCCGTCCGACAAAGGGCGAGATGAAGGTCGCGCCGGCCTTTGCAGCGAGCAGGGCCTGGGCCGCAGAGAAGCAGAGCGTGACATTGACCATCGTCCCGTCGGTGGTGAGCGCCTTGCAGGTCTTCAGGCCCGCTTCGGTCAGCGGAACCTTGATCGCTATATTATCGGCGATTCTCCGAAGGACCTCGGCCTCGCGCATCATGCCTTCGTGGTCGAGCGCGACGACCTCGGCCGACACCGGCCCATCCACGATCGAAGCAATCTCACGCGTGACCTCGATGAAGTCGCGGCCCGACTTGTGGATGAGCGACGGATTGGTCGTGACACCGTCGAGCAGGCCAGTTTCGGCCAGGTCGCGGATTTCGGCGATCTCGGCGGTGTCGGCGAAAAACTTCATGGTTTGCGTAAGTCCCAGCTTTGATGGATTTGGAGCGCATAGCGGGTGCATCGCGGGCCGTCACCCGATTCGCGCCGCACGAAGGGAGGGGCGATTGACCGAGCACGTCCGGGTTGAGCGCAACGGCGATGTGCTCGCGATCACCCTCGCTCGCCCAGAACGGCGAAACGCCATCACGGTTGCCATGTATGCAGCGCTTGCCGATGCGTTCGAAGCCGCGGCCGGTGATGAAAGTCTCCGGCTCATCACCCTGCGCGGCGAAGGACAGGACTTCACTGCCGGGAACGACCTTGGCGACTTCATGGCCGAGCTACCTCGCGATGGAACGGACATTCCCGTCTGGCGGCTGTTGAGGGCACTGGCGAAGAACCAGGTGCCCGTCTTGGCGGTGGTCCACGGCAATGCGGTCGGTATCGGCACGACGATGCTGTTCCACTGCGACCTCGTTGTCGCGGAAGAAGGAACAAGGTTCCTCATGCCGTTCGTCGATCTTGGCCTGGTTCCCGAGGCCGCCAGCTCGCTCATCCTGCCACGTCTTGCGGGGCGGAGGCGCGCGGCAAGACATCTCCTGCTCTGCGAGCCTTTCGGGCCGGAAGAGGCGCTGGACTTCGGCCTCGTCAGCCACGTCGCTCCCAAGGAACAGCGCGAGGCAGTCGCCGGTAAGATCGTGGCGGCATTGCGAGCAAAACCGGCCGAAGCGCTCCGGCTCACGCAGAGGCTATTGAGGCGAAGTCAGGCCGACGAGGTGCTTGAGCGCATGGAGCTCGAGAATGGTCATTTCTCCGAGCGCCTGACCTCGGACGAGGTCCGGGACGCGATCAGCGCTTTCTTCGCAAGCCGCGAAGCCCGTCAGACGACGACGTAAGCGCGCTTCGAGCGATTGAGAGTGATCGTCGGCCCGCTGAAGAAGAGGAAGTTCATCCTCTTGCTGTAGCGGACGGACAGGTCGCGATAGCCCGTGCCCGGAACCGGGTCATTCACGGTGAAGGTTCCATCGCCCCTGCCGAAGAGCTTGGACGAGATCCTGGTCTTGATCTGCGTATCCGTCGGCGCAGTGCAGGTCGAGCCACTCGTAATACAGAGCGTAGCGTAGCGGGCGCCCTCACCCAGCGCGTGCTGCATGCCGGCATTGGCCTGGTAAAGCAGGCCGACCTGGAACAGGCCGTAAATCATCGCGACGAGAACCGGCAGAGCGATCGCCATCTCGATCGCAGCGGCGCCTTCTTCATTGCGCTTCAGGATCCTGAGCATCGTCATTGCGTCCTCATTCCAGTCTTGCCCTGGATGGTGAACGTTCCGTCCGTATTCGCACGCGGATAATATTTGGACCTGAACATCGGCGTGAACGTGCCCTGGACGGTCACGGTCACCCAGCGAGCGTAGGTCTGGCCGCCCCCGCAAACCGAATCATAGCTGGCGGCACGAGTGCCATTGCATTCCAGCCAATAATCTATGGTGACATTGCTCGTCGGTACGCCGGCAGCGGTAGCCGCCTCGGCTTGAAGCGTGCCGTAGGTGCTCGTGCTCGTCTGGTACTGCTGCACTTTTTCGATCGCGCGCTGCGCGGCTTGCTCAAGCTGAAGCTTGTACGAATAGGCGCGACTGAGATCGACCATGCCGATCAGCAACGACGCGATGATAGGTGCGACCAGCGCCAGTTCCATGATCGCGGCGCCGCGATCGTCTTTGACGAAGCGAGGAAGTCTGATCATTCGACCATCCTTATTTTCCTGCCGGTGAAGGCAGACGAAGCAGAGGCCGGCGGGCAGGTATTGTTGACCGCGCTATTGCCTGTGAACTGCACCCGCTTGGACACGATCTGGAGGCAGTTCGTGTTCATTCCGGTCGTCCCGTTGAAGGTCAGGTCGGCACGCGGGAAGTAGAGGGCACCTTCAAGCTTCGACGAGCTATTGCCGTTCACCAGCTGCGAGTTGTCGGCCGTGGCACGGCGATCCTGATAGATCATGATGCCATCATAGCACCCGGCAGTGCCGCGGACGCAGCCAGTGCTCGGAGCAACGAGACTGACGTTTGCGCCACCGTTCATGTTCACGCCGCCGATAGTCGCGGTCGAACTGGAACTGCGGCTCGTCAGAACGAACGTGCATCCGTTACAGCTGACATTTGCCTGGGCTCCGGTGCTGAGCGAACCGCCATCGAGGATGTAGGTGCCGGGATTGAGCGTCACAGTGCCTTTGAAATCCAGGCTGCTGTAACAACCGGGGTCCAAGGTCGCGCTGTCGTTCGGCTGCACCGACACGCTCGGGCAGGCGCCCGCCGGGAAGTCCGACGCCGACGGCGCGGACACACTGGCGAATGGATCATCCTGAGCGAGCGTAAACGGCTGAAGCACCGTGCCAGTGCCCCAGTGTGTGCTGGCCGGGATTCCGCCGACAGCCGCGATCGGGCTGGCAGTCACGTCCGAGGAGCCCGTCGCCACTGCGGCGGTCATCGACGTTGAGTTGGTGATCATTCCGCAACCGAGATTGACGTCCGTACTGCCGGTCGCGTTGATGCCAGTGACCGGCTGGGTCTCCAGGCTGACGACGCAGTACGTGCCGCTCGGAACGATCGTTGCCGTTGCCGTTGCCCGAATGGTCGGCGTTGACGACAGGAAGAGTCCGGAGAAGCTCAGCCTCTTCTGGATTGCCAGTGCGACCCGAACCGCATTGGCGTCTGTGGTAAAGGATCCCGTCGACGGCGGGTTCGTGACCGTGCAAGTCGTCGTGATGTTGACCTGATTGTTCTTTTTCAGGTCGTACGCGACCGGATTCGTATAGGTCGAACCAGCAATATCCGTGCAGTTCCCGACCGTATTCCCGGAAGCAATCGCGTAGACGCCTGCTGCAGCGGCGGAATCCGCAGCGCGCTGTAACTGTCGCTTCCAGAGCGTCCACTGAATGGTATCGCTGGCGAGGCCCGCAGACCCGAGCACAAGCGGAAGCGCCGCCCCGGCGATCGCGAGAGTATTACCACGGCGGTCGCGCCATAGGCGCTTGAATGACGAGATCATTGATCAAACCTCAGGCAAACGGTGCGCATTGCATGCCTCTACCGCCAGTACGGTGCCCGAAAGGTTCAAAGTTTCGGTTAACGATTACTAACTCTGTTGTTGTCGAAGCCTCCTTGAACGACGGCGTCTTAGTTCTATAATACACTTAGAAGATGCCGCTTGCGTGGGACGAGGCAGGTGTTCACCCTGTCCTTTCGCGTCGGCGATCAGTCATGAGGAATTGAGGACATGGCCACGGAAGCGACCACCGAGACGAAGACGGACACGAAGCTGAAGCTCGATCCGCCGGAAGCGCTCAACCCGATTGCTGCCTCCGACGCCTCGGGGCTGGTCCCGCTGAAGACCGAAGAGACGACCGAGCTGGAGAAGCGCGTGACCCAGTTCGTCGACGAACTCGCCGCGCTGGACGCCAACAGTCCGGAGTTCGGCAAGAAGGTCGACCAGCTGACCGCAATGGGCCGCAAGGAGATTGCGGAAGCCGCCGGAGCGTCGAACCGATTCCTCGACCGTCCGGTCAAGGCAATCGACAAGGACACGGGCATTGGCGCGGACCTCACCGAGCTCCGCCGGACCGTCGAGTCACTGGATCCGAAGGAAGCGACGAAAACTCGCAAGATTCTTGGCATCATCCCATTCGGAAACCGCGTCGATCGATATTTCGACAAGTACCGCAGTTCGCAGACGCACATTTCCAAGATTCTCGGCAGCCTTGCCAACGGCAAGGACGAGCTGCTGATGGACAATGCCGCCATCGACACCGAGCGCGCGGGCCTGTGGAAGACCATGCACAAGCTCGAGCAGATGGTTCACATCTCCAAGAGCCTGGACAAGCAGCTGGACGACAAGGCGAACGAGCTGGACGCTACCGATCCGGCCAAGGCCAAGGCGATCCGCGAGAGCGCGTTGTTCTACACGCGCCAGCGCACGACCGACCTGCTGACCCAGATGGCGGTCACCGTGCAGGGATATCTAGCGCTCGATCTCGTCAAGAAGAACAATGTCGAGCTGGTGAAAGGCGTCGACCGGGCGTCCACGACGACCGTGTCCGCGCTGCGTACGGCGGTGACCGTCGCCCAGGCGATGACCAACCAGAAGCTCGTGCTCCAGCAGATCACCGCCCTGAACACGACGACCGCCGGGATGATCGATTCAACCGGTGAGATGCTTCGTACGCAAACGGGAGCGATCCACGAGCAGGCGGCGTCCTCGACCATTCCGCTCGAGACGCTGCAGCGCGCGTTCCAGAACATCTACGAGACGATGGACCAGATCGACCGGTTCAAGCTTCAGGCGCTCGACAGCATGAAGCAGACTGTGAACACGCTCACGCAAGAGGTTGAGAAGTCGAAGGGTTACATTGCGAGAGCCGAGGGCGTGAACCAGGCGAAGCTGGAGGCGGCCAACTCGTCGCTGACACCCATTGAGAGCAAATGACCACTGAGAAGTTCGATCGAGTAATCCAGCGCGCCGACCGCGTCATGCGACAGCTGGATGAGCGTGACGGCGCCGTGCGCGAGGCCGCGCGGCGCGAACGGCAGCGGGTCAACTCCGACCTGATGCGCCGCCTGTCCAGAGTGGGTGTGGCAATCGGCGTGGTCAGCCTGATCACGATCATTGTCGGATTCATCCAGCCGATCGGCATGTTCGGCTTCCTTGCAGCCGTCGGGATCGCGATCGGGATCGCTGCGCTTCTCGGCTTCATGCCGAGCGGGAAGGACAATCCGACCGCCCCCGCGACCGATCTTCCGAACGGCCAGATGGTCCAGCGCTTCGATTCCTATCTTTACCGTCAGCGAGCCGCCCTGCCCGCGCCCGCTCGAGCGGAGATTGACGCGCTCAGCCGGGTCCTGCCCTCGCTCAAGCAGACGCTGGAGCGGGTCGACGATCTCAACCCGGATGCACAGGATGCCCGCAGGCTGATGTCGGTCCACCTGCCGGGGCTGATAGATCGCTACGTTAACGTGCCGCCAGCCTACCGCAGTCAGAAGGACGGCGAGGACGTCACGATCGACGAGCGGCTCGTGGAAGGCCTGCACGCCGGACGCGATGCATTGGCGGAGGTCGCCGAGAAACTGGCGCGATCGGATATGGCTGCGTTCGAGACGCAGGGCCGCTTCATCAAAAGCCGCTACGGCGAAGAACGTATCGACGGCTAACGCCCCTGTTCGGCGCCTCTGCTCATGCTATTGAGCCATCGGGCGAGATCACGGGGGTAACTTGCTGGCATGGTGACGGATTCCGCAGTTGGCGCAAACGTTTCGCGTCCGCCGCGGCTGACGCTGCCGGACAGGCTTCCGGATCTGAAGCGCCGCGGCGTACTGATCTTTCAGCTGCTGTGGCTGCCTGCGCTTCTACTGGCAATCGTCGGGCCGCTGGCGGGTCTGTGGTCCCGGTTCGATCTGGCCGGCCAGAACTCCGCCCTGATCGTAGGCAGCCGCGCGGGCGTCGCTCTGTCCGAGGACGATCTCACCCAGATACGCTTTCCAGTCGGGTCGACTGCCAAGGCCGCAGGGATCGAGCCCGGTGATGAGATCGTCGCGATCGAGGGGCTGCCGGTCGCCAAGGTCGTGCCGATCTCCAAGGGCGGCCTCGCCAAGCCGCACGACGCGACCGACACCGATTATGCCCTCTTCTCCCCGATCATCGAAGGCGCGGACGATACCGAGATAACGCTTCGGGTTCGTTCGAAGGACGGCAGGGAACATGACTTCCCGACGAAGCTGAGCGAGCAGCACATCTCCCAGGCAGCGCAAAGGTTCGGGCTACCGCCGGTGCTCCTCAGCGTCGTGGATCTGCTGCACCTCATCACCTACCCGTTCCTGCTGTTCGCGGCCTGGATCCTGCATCGACGCAAACCGGAGGATCTCATCAGCTCGGTCCTGTCGCTTGCAATCCTCCTGACCATTTCCACTGAACAGCCGTCCGCAGGCTTCCTCACCTTCGTCCTGCACTTGCCCGAGTGGGCTCACCGGCTGCTTTACGATTTCGGAAATATCTGCCTCCTCGCCGGGGTACTGCTGTTTCCCTTCGGCCAGCTTCGGCCGCGCTTCGTGCTGATCCCCTTGCTCCTGCTGCCGGCACTCTTCCTGCTTTCCGGCGACTGGTACCGGGCGACGTTCGGATTGTTCATGCTGGTCGCTGTCGCGATCCTGTTCAACCGCGTCCGCGAGACCCCGCCCGGCGACGCTCGCCAGCAGATCAAGTGGGCGCTGCTGGGGTTCTGCGGCTACGCATTGTTCCTGGCCGCGGCGCTCACGATGGATGGGGCCAAGCTGCACGTCCATTCCTTCGGAAGCCAGATGCTGCTGGAGCTGCTCGGCGGTCTGAGCTTTGGCCTCGCCTTCCTGATCCTCCAGCTTGGCCTTCTGGTCGCACTGCTTCGCTTCCGTCTGTACGACGCAGAAGCTGTCATCAGCCGCTCTGCGAACTTCGCGCTCATCACGCTCGGCGTTGCAGCCGTTTTTGCCGCGACTGCGGACGGCCTGAAGCAGATCATCCTCAATTATTACGGAAATACCGGCAGCACGACACCGGTCGTGTTTGCAGCCGCGGTCGCGACGGTCGTGATCAGTCCGCTCCAGGAGCGAATCCAGCGCTGGTCCGAGCATCGCTTCCAGCGAAACCTGGTCATGCTCCGGGACGATCTTCCCGATTGCGTTCGCGAGCTGCGCGAGACCGCGTCGACGGAAGAGCTACTCGACGAAACGCTGAAGCGCATCGAAACCGGAGTGCGTACGACCCGGCTTTCCGTGCTGCTCGATGGTTCCGTTGCAGCGGCAAGGGGCATTTCCACCGAAGCCGTCACCGACTGGCTGAAGGAATTCGATCCAGCCACGTGCCGGGACGAGGTTTGTGCGTCATCCGACCGCACCTTTCCGATCCGCGTTCCACTGCGGACCAAATCCAACGAGGGCGATTGGATCGGCTGGCTCCTGATCGGTCCACGGCCCGACGGGTCGATCCTGAGCAAGGACGAGCAGCGCGCCCTCGTCGACGTTTCGGATCCGATCACAATGGCTATCCGAATCGCCTCAGGCCGAGAGCAACGGGAGAGGAGGCTCGAGAGCCGGATCGAGGCTCTCGAAGCCCATTTGTCGCCGAAGCCGGCGAAGGCTGGCCGAAAACGAACCTCGGGTTAAACGGGGGTTTATTGACCCTATTGAAACTCAAGCATAATTTGGCGCGTGTTCTGGGGGACGAGTCCATGCTCCGCGTAATGACGATTGCGGCTGTTTTGCTGGCTTTGCCGGCCACGCCCGCGATTCCGGCTGTTCAAGAAAGTGCCGCTCCCCAGGAACAAGGCAAATGCGCCGATACTCCGGAGAAAAAGGCGAAGCGCTCCATGTTCGGGAGCATGCTCGGTGGACTGGCCGGCAACGTGCTCGGCGGCGCCGGTGGCATGGCGAGCAGCCTGATCCCGGTTGGATCGATCGTCGCCGACGAACTTCTGAAACTCTTGGACTGCAAGGAGCAGAAGCAGGCCGCGAACGCCACCAACGAGGCCATTCGAGGCGGCGTGGGTACCGAAGTGAAATGGCAGAGCGAGTCACGGCAGAACGTGTCCGGCTCTTCGAAAGTCACCGCAGAGCAGGCCATGAACGATGGCACGCACTGCATGACCGTCACGGACGTGGTGATCATCGATGGTGAAGAGACCACAGTCCCCAAGCGGATGTGCCGCGGAAAGGGTGATAACGGGTACAGGAAAGCATAGGGTGAGTGCCCTAGCCCTGGTTCTCGCGGCCGCCCTGTCGGCCGCGGATAGCGAAGCCGCGACCGCAGCGATTCCGCCCGACCCGAACAACCCGACCTGTCCGCGAACGCTCGACTGGTCGACCTATCGCGAAATGCACTTCACCCTGTTCGAGTCCGAAGCGCGCCGAATCCTCAAGGCCGAAGGGATGATCGATGCGGATGCGGCAATCCGGCTGAAGGATGCCCTGAAGCAATACGAGCCGATTGACGAAATATGGCTCCGGTCTCCCGGCGGCGACGCCCGCGTCGGCAACCAAGCAGGGACGATCATCCGAAAAGAAGGAATTCCGACCCGCATCCCGCAGGGCTGGGCATGCTTCTCGGCATGCAACTTCATCTTCATGGGCGGGCCGATCCGCTTCATCGACGACGGGGGCCACTTCGTCGTCCACATGTTCACGCACCTTGGCGACAAGGACGCCGTTCATGCCGAAGTCTCTCAGGGCGCCGACCAGGCCGCCGCCTTGATCGGCGACGTTGAACAGGACTCTGCGATGCTCGCCAGCGAGGACAATGACTTCCTCATCAAGATGGGCGTGTCGCGCAAGCTGCTGACCGAGGTCATGTACAAGCAGAAGGCCGTCGCGACCGGCGGAGACAAGTCGAC